>NNSL01000482.1 GCA_003123965.1 Balneolaceae bacterium SMO_bin1 | reverse complement strand
GACAAAAGCCCTTAAGAATGATTCCAAAACACAGGGTCGATGGGGAGAGGTGATCTTACAGCGCATCCTTGAGAAGTCGGGGCTTACAGAAGGTCGTGAATATGACACTCAGGTGGGCGTAAAAACGAAAGAGGGCGGACAGCGGTTTCTGGATGTTGTAGTTCGACTTCCCGATGACAAAAATATTATCATCGATTCAAAAGTATCCTTAAAAGCCTATGACCAATTTATTGATGCTGATGAGGACAAAGAGCAGAATAAAGCACTGAAAGAACATGTAGCCTCTATTCGGTCTCATGTAAAAAATCTCAGCAGCAAACAATATCAGGACCTCTTTTCAAATATCAGTCCGGATTTTGTGCTTCTTTTCGTACCTATTGAATCAGCATTTGGGGTTGCTCTGCAGCACGACAGCAGCCTGTATTATGAGGCTTTTGATAAGAACATTGTAATTGTGAGTCCCTCTACGTTGCTGGCAACCCTCGCTACCATAGACAGCGTTTGGAAGCAGGAATATCAAAGCAAAAATGCGCAGGAAATTGCAGAACGCGGCGGCGCGTTGTACGATAAATTTGTGCTGTTTATTGAAAGCATGCAAGATATCGGTCAGCGCATTCGTCAGACACAAGAAAGTTATGATGAGGCGATGGTCCGGCTTTCTGAGGGCCGCGGCAATGTGGTTCGCCAGGTAGAAATGTTGAAAGAGCTGGGGGCGAAATCACAGAAAAACCTTCCCGGCGATTTAACCGATCAGCACCAGCTGGAAGAAAACAGCCCAAATGGAAAGGAATGAAGTCACCGATGGAATAGTTGTCGTAACTCTTGTGGTATTAACTGAATTAACTTCAACGACTTAAATCAACCAATCATGGTAACCAAAGGATTACTTGCGCGTTTAGAGGCCAAACCGGACAAAGTAGAAGAGGTGAAAGACTTTTTAAAAAGTGCAGAAGATGCCGTGCAGGATGAACCCGATACCGTTGCGTGGTTTGCCATTCAACTGGGTCCAACTACATTCGGTATTTTCGATGTGTTTCCGGATGCGGACGGGCAGGAAGCTCACCTTAACGGCGATGTAGCCGCGGCACTCATGGAAAAGGCTGATGAACTGTTTGCAGAAGAACCCGACATCCAAAAGCTGGATGTGCTGGCTGAGAAAATGCCATAAATTGATGCACTATAATTTTGAAACCCTGTTTGCGTAATGGTAGGCAGGGTTTCTTTTTTGTGGTATCCTTGCCATATTCCTGCACCTATGAAATATATTAAAGCTCTAGCCGTCCTACTCATATTTGGTCTGTTTGTTGGTTTTTTAAATGCAAAAGCCCAAAGCCAATATAGAAGTGAGCATCTCAAATATGTTGATGAAGCCCGTACGCAGGCGATATCCGGCACCTTGGTACCCATTTCGCTGGGCGTTGCTACCGTATTACTAGTTGAAAATAAAACTATCGAAACCACGGCATCGCTGGCAGCGGTGTACGGGATCTTGGCAGGCCCATCATTCGGAAACTTTTATGCCAAAGACTATCTGCGTGGCTCGCTGGGTGTTGCGGCCCGGCTGGGAGCGGGATACCTCTTGCTTGATGCTACGCGCGAAATTGCCGGTGATGATATGGCCGATGCACTTGGATGGGATGATAAATCGGTGTCTTTGGGTAGTGCCCGCACACTAATAGGTGCCGGTGTGATTTTGGGCAGTGCTGTTTACAATGTTGTCAGTTCCAAAGCATCCGTAAATCGGTATAATGACCAGATTGGGTACACTGCTGGTATCACACCCGCAATAAAGAATGGGCAGTTGGTGCCCATGGTAACTGCAACGGTCAATTTTTAGAAGTATTTATACTGGCCCTCACCAAGTAAAAGCCATCCAACACCGGGTATTCGATTCCCTGAGGTTCTAAAACCTCAGATTTCATTTTCTTTTTATCAACAACGGTTTGAATGGAAAATTCATGCTGCTCCAGCAATTTACAATAATCTTTAAAATTCAGCGAAAGCTTCAGCTCTTCACCTGCCAGCTTAACGCTATTTCGGTATACACTGCCTCTGAATCCCGAAAGCTCATCGAGGGCAAAAGTGGTGCTTAAAAGCTGGAGCGGGGCTTGAAAAAATGAGGCCAGGTCGTGAAGTAATTGAGAAGAAATGGTTTCGGTGAAGTAATCAAAGAAGCCTTCAGCCACTACTATTGTGCGTTGGTCGGGATCCATTTTGCTTTTAAGAATGGTTTGGAGTGCATCATCAGGAAAGTAAGCTGGCTGAAGAAGCAAGTTTGGGTGATCGTATCCATTCGTTTTAAGAAACTTCTGTTTTAAGCGTATCATCTCAGGCACATCGATTTCTATGCAACGCAGCTTATTCGATGCGTTGAGCGGAGCCAAATGATCAAAGCCTGCACCAAGCACCAGCACTTGCTTGTATCCGCGCTCAATCAGTTCATCAACCCAGCGACTGAGGTACCATTTGCGCAATAGAATGTGCATTAAATCGCCGGGCAGCAGCAGTTCTTCCCAAAAAGTAAAAAAGCGGCGAAGTGCTTTTATGCGCAACCCTTTATGATAGAAGTGCAAAGGGGCAGGCAGTTGCTGCACCAGCTTTTCATAAAATTGAATAACGTCCTCATCAAAAAGCGAACGGTAGGGCGTGTCTCGCGTGAGCCCATAAAACTTTACGCCAATAAATGCGGCAGTATTGCTTAATTGATCAGGTTTCATAAAAAAATATTTGCCCTTTCGTTTGCCCATGGGGTTCAAAATGCCGAAACTTGAACCAAAATAACGACTCCTAAATTCGGCAGGTGTACTCATGGATAAGATGACGCTAGAAGATGTGGAACTTACAGAAAAGAACGTGCTAATGCGCGTTGATTTTAATGTGCCCATTGAAGATGGAAAAATTGGTAATGATAACCGTATTGTTCAGGCATTGCCCTCCATCAGGCATGTAATTAATCAAAACGGGAAGCTTATTCTTATGAGCCATTTAGGCCGGCCCGGTGGGGAACGGAATGATGGACTAAGCCTGAAACCGATATCGGACTATTTACGCCGTATTATGGATTGTCCGGTCTATTTTGCCAATGAATGCATAGGAGAGGAGGCCGAATCGGTGATTGCACAGGCCAAACCCGGCGAAATTGTCTTGCTTGAAAATGTACGTTTTCATCCTGAAGAAAAGCAGAACGATGAAGCCTTCTGCGAAAAGCTTGCTGCGCATGGCGACCTGTTTGCAAATGATGCCTTTGGAAGCAGCCACCGCGCCCATGCCTCGGTAGCCGGCGTTACACAATTTCTGAAGCCTGCTGTTGCGGGCTTCTTGCTGGAAAAAGAGATAAAATATTTGGGCAATGCCGTTGAAAACGCTGCCCAACCTTTTGTTGCTATCATGGGCGGTGCCAAAGTATCCGACAAAATTGAAGCTATCGATCATTTGCTCGGCAAGGTTGATACTATTTTGATTGGCGGAGGAATGACCTACACTTTTTATAAAGCCAAAGGGTTGCCAGTGGGAGATTCACTCCTTGAAGAAGATAAGGTTGAGCTTGCGGGCGAACTGCTGCAAAAAGCGGAATCCATTGGTGTTAAGATTATTTTGCCGATAGACTCTGTGGTAGCAGAAGAATTTAAAAGTGATGCTGAATTTAAGGTGGTAGAAGAAGACGGCATTGAAGAGGGGTGGATGGCTCTCGATATTGGTCCCCAAAGTGAAATCATGTTTGGCAATACCATCAAAAATGCTAAAACCGTAGTGTGGAACGGACCCATGGGGGTATTTGAAATGGAAAATTTTGCCGATGGCACCAAGGCGGTTGCCCATGCCATGGCAGAAGCCACCGAACTGGGCGCCACAACCATCGTAGGCGGCGGCGATTCAGCTTCAGCGATTCAAAAGTTTGGTTATCATGATAAAGTGAGCCATGTATCGACGGGGGGCGGGGCCAGCCTCATGTTTTTAGAAGGCAAAGAACTACCGGGTGTGGCCGCGTTGACCGATAAATAATGAAACCCTTTTAGGCTAAGGTGCTCTTTTACAAAAATGAAGCGTGGTATCAACCGGCGCCCCCGGCTGCACCGCCACCGGCCGACCCGGCAGTAGCCCCCGCCGAACCGCCTGCAGCTCCGGGAAAGGCCGCCGTACCGCTTGCGCCCAAATTGCTAAACGTATCTGCAATGTTGGCTGCAGAATGGGGCTGTCCGCCATAAAAGACAAACCAGTAAAAGGCAATATGGCTGGCATCACACTGGTTAAATACCGTTTTAATGTCATCTTTAGACAACCCGAAAGCGATGGCGTAAATAAAATGGCGGTCCAGCATATCTGCATCAACAGAATGGTCTTTGGCATTTTGCAGACCCTTTTTGTAGGCATTCCACTGCGCATGAATCTGCTCACCTTTTTCGGTGCGACGGATAATACCAAAGGAGGCAATAAGCATGATGGCACTTACAAAAAGCCCCACTAAGCCTATAGGCCCGACCAAATTAAGGCCAGAACTGCCAAGCAAAGTAAAACGAATTGGATAGCAATATTGATGTAAACGCCCTTATAGCTGGTTTCATCGTACCAATTTTTTTCTTGGCAGAATTTCTTCAGCTTCTTCTTCCAGTCAGAAAACCAGCTGCTCGTGCTAGTTGAACTACCCGAGAACAGCTTTTGGAGTTCAGTGTTTCCTTCTTCAATCTCACTATCAACAAAGGTTTTCAATTCCAGCTCCCAATCGGTGAGCTTTTCCTCTGTTGGTCGGCCTTGAGCTTTTGTAATATTGAACCGCTTTTTTTCGCCGCCAAGCCACTGCTCTTCAGGTTCTTGCTCTTCAATTTTGTAGTATTTTCGGCGTGCCAGATCAAGTAAGGTAGCCATAAGCAATCCGCTGCTTATAGAACGGCTGTTGAGCAGCCAGCCGGCAACTGCGGGCTCAAGTCGGCCGGGAATCATAATTGTTTCTGTTGATGATACCCCGCGAGCTGAATGACGTTTACCATATTTTTGGTAAAGCAGCACAAAAGCCAGTATGCTGAGCAGGCAAATGACCACAAGAAGCTGCTGGCCATAAGCCGCATACTGCTGCTCAACACGCTGTTGTTCGGCTTTTTCCTGCCGATAGGCTTCTTCATCTTGCTGCGCCCACGCAAGGGAAAAATCGGGGTCGTTAGTTTCAATTTGGTTTTCATCAAGCACGCCTCGTGGAAATACGGTTCGCACCTGCACCGTTTGATCGTCATCGAGATTCGTTGCCTGCAATTCATAGCCGTTTTGAGTGTATTCAAGCGTGGTTTGGTCCATAGCCCCGCGCTTCCAAAAATAAAGCGAATCTTGGGCTACTGCTTGCGGCAGGGCGAAATCAACGGTAAGGGAGTCGGTATCTTTTTCGCGATCACTGCTGATATAATTCCAGAAAAACTCGACCCATTGCGGGCCTACTACCAAGGGCCTTTCCAGCGTATAGGAAATCGAGAACGTCCGTCTTTCATCTTCAGCTTCATAAAACCACTTAACGCGTATTTGGTCATCACTTCGCTGCACCAGAAATGTACCGGAATTCTCACTGTTTTCGTTGATAAAGACTGCCCATTTTCTGAAACCTGTATATTGCTGATTGCTTCATAACCCTGCAGCGGCAGCCGGTAATCCGCCCAGCTGTAAGATCCGTCGAATTGGTAGCTCCGATGTTCTGTGATGCGTACGTTGCCATTGGCAAGCACTTGCACATCAACCTTTATGACCGGTATAGTATACGATTTGGCGTATAGTGTGCTGGTTTGACCTACACCAAAGAGCAGCAGAAGGGCGATGGTAAGCCCCGTAACCAGAATATTTTTTGACTGTATCATTTGGATGGATTTACTTAGTATCATAAAAGAGATTAAAAATAAATGAAAAAATCATGAGTGATTCATCAAACCAAGTGTTAAACGACGACGCCCGCACAAGCAGTAACTTTTTTGAAAGTGATCAAATTCTACAACATTATTTGAATAAACATTGCTCGGGTTCGGCTCTCGAATATATGACTGACAAGCTCTCACAGTTGGGTGAGCTAGCAGCCCAAACTATGGACGATCTTTCCCTTACGGCCGATAAACAGCCCCCGACGCTTAAAAAGCGCACTCCCTTGGGCGAACATCTAGATAAAGTGAAATTTCATCCGGCATATCACACGCTGCTTGATATTGCAGCGAAATCTGAGATGTTCTACGTAAAATATGATCCGAAGTTAAGCAATAACTTTCCCAGAGAACGAAACCGATTAAGCTTTGCTGCTGGACAGCTTTACGCCATGAGCGAACTGGGTGTGTATTGCCCGCTGTGTATGACTGATGGAGCTGCTCACCTGGTGCAAAAGTATGCATCGGATGAAATTAAAGACCGCCTGCTGGAAAAATTATCTGCGCGTACGGGCGAAGAACTTTACACCGGCGCCATGTTTTTGACGGAGAAGTCGGGCGGCTCGGATGTTGGACGTAATTTGGCAACAGCTGAACAGATTGAAGGTAATCGGTATAAATTGAATGGTGAAAAATGGTTCTGCAGCAATGTTAATGCCGAGGTGATTTTGGCACTTGCGCGTACCGGTAACCCGGAGGATGGAACCCGCGGCCTTTCGCTTTTTCTGGTGGAAAAACATCTTCCAGACGGTACGCGTAATTCCATGAATATCATTCGGCTCAAAGATAAGTTGGGCGTCCGTTCTATGGCCACCGGTGAAGTGCAGTTTGATAATACCATTGGCATACGCCTGGGCGAAGAAAACAACGGTTTTAAACTAATGGCCGAAATGATCAATATTTCGCGCACCTACAATGCTGTAGCTGCCATTGCAGGTAGCCGCCGGGCGATAATTGAGGCTTGGCAATACTTGAATCATCGTACCATTTTTGACAAAACAGCAACCCGGCACGCTATGATTCGCCAGAAATTTTACGAACTGAATGCGCTGTTTGCTGCTGATTTCTTATTGGTATGGCGTGCTATTCGGGCAATGGATGGAGCTTCTGAGGGAAAGGAGGTTGACCAGCATCTTATGCGCATGCTGGTGCCCATGGCCAAGTGGCGGTCTGCGGAGCATTCCGTTTATATTGCCCGGGAGTGTATGGAACTGATGGGCGGAAATGGGTATATCGAGGACTTTGTGATGCCCAAGCTTTTTCGTGATGTCAATGTATTACCCATTTGGGAAGGCTCGGGTAATATAATTGTGCTGGATATGCTGCGAGCGGCCAAAAAATCAGAAGGCCTGAAATTAGTGCTGCAAGAAATTGAGCAGACTGATTGGCAATCGGTAGAATATGGTGACCAGCTGCAACGCCGTGCAGATAAGGTAACATCAGCGCTGCAAAGTTTAGAGCAGCTCGGAAATCGTGATACCATTGAGGCATCAGCCAAACCCATTTTTGAGGAACTTATAAAAGTCTATCAAATGGCTTTAATGGTTGAGGAGCGGGATGAAGAAAATCGATCCTGGTATGATCCTGCGCTCCGTTATTTTGCATCAACCTTGGAGAGCAATCTTGAAATAAGAGATCCAGTTGATTATAACACGGTCAAAGATGCCATTGCCTGGAATTATTAATCGGGATTAACGAAATAATAAGCTTGATATAGTATCTAAAGGTTAATTAGGTATACAAATTTTCAACTTTTAAAAAATCATCAGGTTTATATTCTATTTATTGAGTAATTAAGTTCAACTAAATGATATGGTTATGAAAAAATTGGCAGGTCTTTTAATTCTTTTCGTTGCAGCAGCTGCCTGCAGTATAAGTTCTGATGAATCAAGCACTGAGAATGGCGCTGCATTTGTTACTTACCTCGGCAATGATACGCTGGCAGTTGAGGAATTTTCTCAAGATGGCAATGAATTTACAGCTCGGGTTGTGTTACGCAGTCCGCGTACTACGCTGTCATCATACAGCCTTTCACTTAATGATGCCGGCGGTATGGAATCGATGACCCGGACCGATTACCCGCTTGATGTAGGATTTGAGGGGGAAGGCTCGGTAGTGCAACGAGCTACTAAACAGGGCGACAGTTTAATGGTTGAATTTCAAACTGACGATGGCATGCAAACATTTACTATGGAATATGATTCTACGGCTTTGCCCTTTATTGATATGCTGCATTGGCCGTATGAACTGGCGTTATCCAGAGCCGCCGAAGCAGGCCAAGATACTCTCAATCAACCGTTGCTCACTGGCAGTCGGTTTTCCGATTTCATCATTGCTGAAATCGATGCAGACTCAATGACTATTCGTCACCCGTTCCGGGGTGTAATGGCAGTTGATGTAGATCAAAATGGACATTTGGAAATGTTGGATGCGGGTGCAACCACCCGAAAGCTTAAAGTGCACCGGCAGCCATCAGTTGATTTTGAAAATATAGCGCAACGGTTTGCTTCGGCAGACCAACGTGGAAATCCATTTGGTGAATTGTCTGGTGCAGAATCGGCTGAGTTTTCATTTGGCAACACTAATTTCCGTGTGGAGTATGGGTCACCTGAAAAGCGTGGGCGCGACCTATTTGGCGGCATTGTACCTTGGGGTGAACGCTGGCGAACAGGCGCCAATGAGGCAACGCATTTTTATACTTCCGGCGATCTACAGTTTGGTGATTTGTCAGTTCCCGCCGGTGAATACACGCTTTTCACCATTCCTGAGCAGGATGGAGGCACGCTCATCATCAACCGGGAAACCGGCCAAAATGGACGTTCGTATGATGAAAGCCGGGACCTGGGCCGCGTACCGATGGAAATTTCCCAGCAGCAAGATACTTCCGAAGCCTTTACTATACGGGTTGAGGAAACCGAGGACGGAGGAGTGTTAAAACTGATCTGGGGACAAACTGTTTTTTCTGCTGATTTTCAGATTCAGTAACTCATGTATCCCGGTATTTGTAGCTTAAGCCGGTAATACCGGGATTGTTTCTGTTTTTCCATTCTATTCAAGCCTTCCTATTGAGCAGCAGAGAAAAACGTCTCAGATACTATGTGAAAATTGTTTGCCATCAGAAATTTGGTTTTTTTGAAAAACATCAACACTAAATAGGAAAAAACCATGGCTGACGAAATCGATTACACCCTGCACGGAGATGATTTACAAATAGTTGAAGTAGAACTGGACCCCGGTGAAGCAGCACGCGGTGAAGTGGGCACCATGATGTATATGGAAGAAGGCATTGATATGCAGACGTCATCTGGAGGTATCTTCAAAGGGCTAAAGCGCATGGTGACGGGCGAAAATTTCTTTATCTCATCATTTAAAAACACGAGTACAGATATCCAACATGTTGCATTTGGAGCGGCGTATCCGGGCAAAGTGATTCCCATAGATTTAAGCACGCAGGAGCAAGGAAGCTTTCTTTGCCAGAAAGACGCTTTTTTATGCTCAGCTGCGGGCATAGAAATAGAAGTAGCCTTTACCAAGCGTTTTGGCAGCGGCCTGTTCGGCGGCGAAGGCTTTGTGCTTCAAAGACTAAGCGGCGACGGCCTGGCGTTTATCCATGCCGGCGGAACGTGTATTAAGCGAGAACTAGCCAAGGGCGAAAAACTTCGCGTTGACAGTGGCTGCCTCGTAGGATTGTCTGAAAGTGTTGAGTATGGAATAAAGTTTGTTGGCGGATTTAAGAATGCGTTGTTTGGCGGGGAGGGTTTGTTTTTGGCTGAGCTGGAAGGACCGGGCACGGTGTATCTGCAGAGTTTGCCATTCTCAAGACTGGTAGATCGCATAGTTTCTGCCGCTGATTTCCGCACCCATGATGAGGGATAAATTACCTTGAATAAATACACAAATTTACCCATAGATCACCAATAATTTTTAAAAATGTGTAAGGAATTCCTCCCACATATGTCTTACTTTTGTAACAGATAATAAAAAATGAAGAGGTATAATTATGAGTTCATTAAATAAAGCAATGATCATCGGCCGATTGGGACAAGATCCCGACGTTCGATATACACAATCGAATACAGCAGTAGCGAATATGTCTATTGCTACTTCTGAGCGGTATAAGGATAAGAGCGGTGAATGGAAAGAGACTACCGAATGGCACCGTGTAGTTGCTTGGGGGCGTACTGCAGAAATTTGCCAGGAGTACCTGAAAAAAGGTTCACTTGTATATGTTGAAGGGCCTATCCAAACCCGCCAGTGGGAAGACAAAGAAGGCCAAACACGGTATACTACCGAAATTAAGGCGCTGCAAATGACCATGCTCGACAGTAAGAAAGACAGTGCGGGACAGGCACCAAAGCCAGCCCAGGGTAAAGCCTCGGAGCCGGTAAACAGCAGCACCGATCTTGATGATAAATTTGATGATTTTGAAGACGACTTACCGTTTTAAAATCTATTCAAAACTGATCGTATAATTTCATATAATGCGGCGGAGGCTAAACTTCGCCGCTTTTTTTATATTGCTTGCAATCATATGAAGGGTGCAGCTTTCTGTAAATCTTAACTAAATCATCGTATTGGATTACTCGGTCCATTTGAGCTCATTCTTTGGCATTCTTTTCCAAGCAGAAGGTGCCCATATTTTCCAGGAGTCGCTGAGCATATTTGATATTTCGCTGCAGCTGCTTTTCATGTTGCTGGGTTTTGTTTTCTCTGCTGTATTTTCGGGGTCTGAAGTGGCATTCTTTTCGCTTTCCAATCAGCAGGATTTACTTGAAGAGAGCAACCAGGAGGGATCTGCTGATCAGCTTATAAGCCGTATGCTCGATCGGCCCAGAAGACTGCTTGCCACCATTTTGATTGGTAATACCTTTGCCAACATTATTTCATCTGTTTTGGCAGCGGTATTAACCGGCTACTTTGCGGCTTCACTTGGCTTTTCCGAGGTAATAGTATTTACTGTAGAAATTATTGCTCTTACATTTACAATACTTATTCTCAGCGAAATAACGCCTAAAATCATCGCGATTAATAATCCGCTTAAAGCCGCGCGTTATCTGAGCAGGTTTATCTATACCTTTTTTATCCTTTTAAAGCCGCTTGCTAAACTAATTGCCGACAGTACAGTTATTCTCGAAGAAAACCTGCCACGGCCAACCAGCACCATGACATCAGAAGATATTAAAACCATGGCGGAGGTAAGCGAGCAGGAAGGGTCAATTCGAAGCGATGAACGCGAAATCATTGAAAATGTAATTGAGTTTGGTACTACCACTGTTCGCGAAATAATGACTTCCCGAACTGATATTGTGGCTATTTCATCTTCTCAAACTCTTGAAGAAGTATTGACATTAATTCGTGAAAAAGGGCTCTCGCGCATGCCGCTTTACGAAGATGATTTAGACGCTATTTTGGGCGTTATTCATTCTAAAGATGTGCTTCCCTATATTCACTCTGATGTTGAACGAACTACTATTAACTGGCGCACTATTGCACGCAAGCCTCTGTTTATTCCCGCAACTAAAAAGCTCGACGATCTTTTGCGCGATTTTCAGCAAGAGAAAACGCATATCGCAATTGTTGTTGATGAGTACGGCGGCACCGAGGGCATCATTACGCTGGACGATATTCTGGAAGAAATTGTGGGCGATATTACTGATGAATACAGCGAAGACGAAGAAAAGCTGTTTACGCGGTTTAAAAGCGGTGTCTATATTTTTGACGCGAAAATAGATCTGGACGATATGGAAGAAATTCTAAACTGCCAGATTACCTCTATTGATGACGATTTTGAAACACTCGGTGGATTGGTTTATCATCTTACCGAGCGTATTCCCAACGTGGGTGAACGCGTATACTACCAAGGTATGGAGCTCACCATTCATTCGGTGCTGAAAAACCGCGTTCGCAAACTGCGGGTCAAAGTTAATCGTGATGAAGCAACAAACATCTCCAAATCATCATCATCTGAGGAATCTCGAACGGACCATTAATTTTGCTCACATTGAATTCTGATATAGTAGAACGATACGTTGATTTAGCGGCCTACAATACACTCAATGTCCAGGCCGAGGCCGCTTACTTTGCGCGCGTGACCTCCAAAAGTCAACTGAAAACGCTCCTGCAAAAACCCGAGTGGAAGGAAAAATCTAAATTCATTTTGGGTGGTGGGAGCAACGTCCTTTTCGTGGATGATTTTGATGGGCTTATTATTCAGATGGCCATCAAAGGAAAAGAGGTCGTAGAGGAGACTTCAGAATACGTGCAGCTAAAAATTGGTGCCGGCGAAAACTGGCATCAGCTCGTACGATATTGTGTAGAAGAAGGGTGGGGCGGTATTGAAAATTTGTCTCTGATTCCTGGTACAGTGGGAGCCGCACCTATCCAAAATATTGGAGCCTACGGCGTTGAACTTCAGGATGTGTTTCATAGCCTAACAGCGGTAGAAATCTCAACCGGGAATGAACGTATCTTTAAAGAAGAAGATTGTGCATTCGGCTATCGCGACAGCATTTTTAAGCAGCAATACAAGGGTCGTTATGTAGTAACAGATATCACTTTAACGCTTCAAAAAAACCCTGCCATTAATACAAGCTATGGTGCGATTCAACAAAAACTGAACGAGAAAGGCATTGAGAACCCCGGGATTCGAGATGTGAGTGATATAGTTATTGAAATACGAAACAGCAAGTTGCCGAACCCTGCTGAGCTAGCCAATGCCGGAAGCTTTTTTAAAAATCCCATTATCAGCCAAGCCGAATATGATCGGCTCCTTAGTAACTATCCGGAGATGCCGGGATACGCGGTGGATGAAAACCGCGTGAAAGTGCCTGCCGGTTGGCTCATTGAAGCTGCCGGCTGGAAAGGAAAGGTAGTAGGAAATGTAGGAACCTATCGCCAGCAGGCATTGGTGATTGTGAATCACGGGGGTGCATCAGGTGCGGAAATTCTTGAGCTGGCCGATTCTATACAGCAGGCGGTAAAAGATAAATTTGAGATTGAGTTGGTTCCAGAGGTAAATATTATACCATGAAGAGCAGGGGAGCTGATTCCTTATTTACACGTCATCTGCTTCGGATAGGGCTGCAATGCCCGGCCAAACTCTATTTTAAGGCTCATGGTTATGCTGAAGACCAATCTATTCGGCCATTCCTGGAACATGCGGGTTTTAACAAATACTATTTAAAAAAACTGGCTTCACTGCAGTATCAGCAATCAAAGCGTGTTGCTTCCTCCAATCGGCGGCAGGCTGCAGAGCAAACAGCAAATTATTTATCTGCTTCTGAAATAACGTTGCTGGAAGCGTCTTTTCTGGCCGATAACTGCTATGCCAAAGTGCCCATTCTGGAAAAGGAAGGTGCCTCTGTAACGCTGATGGATATACAAACCAAAGTCTTTCATCCTGATAAGCACCGACTGACTGATCACCACGGGAGCCTTTACCAGAAATGGAAACCTTATATAGTAGACTTAGCCTACAAAAAATTCGTGATTCAACAGCAGTACCCGGCGTGGGAAATTAAGACCAAACTGCTGCTCCCCGATAAAACCTACCGCGCAGAAAACGACAAGCTGTTAATGCATCTGAAAAATGGACATGCTAACTTGCGAAGCGAAGATTTGTTTTGCGATTTAGACGTGAGCTTATTTGTGGATGAAATATTAACCAAAAATGCACTGGATGATAAGTTTGAAAATGTTCTCAATCACTTCAAGGAGCTTTATTTTGAAGGCTCTTGGCATCAACCGGAAATTGGACGAAAGTGCGGAAATTGTGAGTTTAGACTGCCGGATTCGCAAAAGGCGAGCGGTGATGAAAGTGGCTTCGACAGATGCTGGAGCGGATCAGAAAAAGTGCCCGGATTTTCTCCAGGTCAACCGCCTGTGCTTGATTTAATAGGTCCGGGCATTAATGAGTGGGTTGTGGACGATGTTTATCTGCAGAAAAATATCAAACTTAACGAGTTGCCTCCGCTAGAAGAAGTTTTAAAAGACGGTAGAACCATCAGCCAGAAACATCGGCAAACGCTGCATGTACGCCAAACAAAGGGGAAAGAAATTCCTGCAGAAATTGTAAAGCAGCCGATTTTCGATGAAATTGAGCGCTGGGAATATCCACTGCATTTTCTCGATTTTGAAGCGGGTAACTACGCCGTTCCCGTGCGTAAAAATCGAAAACCATATCACCTGGTTGTTTTCCAGTTTTCCTGCCATACACTCCATGCCGACGGCCGATGCGTTCATCACCAGTGGGTAGACACAGAAGGCAAAGCATATCCCAATTATGAGCTGGTGCGTCAGCTGAAAAAAGTACCAAATATTGAAAGAGGTACCATTGTTCAATATTCAAAATTTGAACATTACGCGTTAAAAACAATCCGTAAAGAACTGCGAAGCGAAGAAAATTTAATTGAGGATGCCACCTCGCTTATTGACTGGTTAAATAATATCGTTGAACGGCATGACTCAGATCAACATCATCCACCATACTTGGCAGATATGAGTCGGTTGGTAAAAAACTATTACTTTAACCGTTATATGGAAAACTCGTTAAGCATCAAAGATGTACTGCAGTCGGTGCTTACGCTCAGCGATACGCTCGAACAGAGGTATACAAAGCCTTACAATAGCGCTAATTTTAGCGACATGATATGGTGGCAATGGAATGATGAAGAACAGCAGGCCGAAAGCCCTTATAATTTACTACGGCGGCAACAGCGCGGCGACGGTGTGGGACGGGGAACCGAGGCAATGGTACTGTATGGTAAATTTTTAGCCGGGGAATTACGAGAGTCGGTAAAAGAGCAGGCAATGCAGTCGCTGCTTGGTTACTGTGAGCTGGATACGCTTGCAATGGTGATGATATATGAGCATTGGCAAAACTTGGCCTCAACAACCAGAAAACCATCGCTTTAAGGAACATCAGCCAAAGAATTTACTTTAAAAGGTTCACTAGTAAACGGTAATAAATCATTCATTCATGAAACGATTACTTAAACGGTCAACGGCATCTATTTCAGCATTGGTAGTGCTTTTTGTTATTGCGGCCTGTACGGTTCAGCGTAGCCCGGTAACTGGCGACAGACGGGCCTATGGTTATAGCTGGGAACAAGAAGTTAAAATTGGTGCCCAGTCTGATAAACAGATTGTGCAACAGTTTGGCGTTTATGATAACGAGAGCCTGCAAAATTATGTGGATGAGGTAGCCCAGGATGTACTTGCAAAGAGCGATATGCGAGGCGAGGATACCCAAGCCAAGTATCGCAATACGGAATTTACGTTTCGTGTTTTAGACAGCCCGGTTGTGAATGCTTTTGCTTTACCCGGGGGCTATGTTTACGTAACGCGTGGATTAGTGTCGCATATGCGTAATGAGGCTCAGCTTGCCGTTGTTTTGGGGCACGAAATTGCCCACGTTGCCGCCCGGCACGCATCCCAACGGGCCTTTGAGCAGCAACTAGGTCAGCTTGCACTTATTGGTGGTGCCGTGGCCGGACAGGAATTGCTAGGCATTCCGGGACAAAATATTTTGAATCTGGGTAGCCAGGCAGCACAGCTGCTTTTTCTTAAATACAGCCGTGACGATGAGCGCGAATCCGATAAGCTTGGCGTTGAGTACGCAGCAAAAGCAAATTACGAAGCTGCAGAAGGTGCTGACTTTTTCACTACACTAAAACGAATTTCTGCTCAGTCGGGTCAAGCAATACCCACTTGGGCATCAACCCACCCGGATCCTTCATCCCGAGAAGATCGT
>NNSL01000491.1 GCA_003123965.1 Balneolaceae bacterium SMO_bin1 | reverse complement strand
ATGCCATGGCTATCGACACAATTTATGTGTATGTGCGCGGGGAATACATAGATTGGGTGAAAATTTTTGAAAAGGCTGTTGACGAAGCCTATGAAAAAAGGATATATCGGAGAAGATATTTTAGGCTCAGGTTTCAGCGTGGAGCTTGAAACCACCTACGGTGCAGGAGCATATATTTGCGGTGAAGAAACGGGCATGCTCGAATCAATCGAGGGCAAACGAGGATACCCCCGCGTGAAGCCTCCCTTCCCTGCTCAAAAAGGTCTCTGGGGTAATCCCACTACAATCAATAATATTGAAACGCTGGCCAATGTACCATTGGTGATAAATAATGGAGCTGATTGGTATCAAGGCATTGGAGCGGATGGACATAATGGTCCTGTACTCTATGGAATTTCTGGACATGTAAATCAGCCTGGCGTCTACGAATATCCTGCTGGTATGGATATTATGACGTTGATCAATGAGGTGGCCGGCGGCGTACGTGGAGGCAAAGAACTAAAAGCTCTGATACCGGGCGGTGCATCCACGCCGATACTACGTTCAGACCAGCTTGAAGGGGTGTCGATGGATGCCAATTCGTTGCGGGAAGCAGGCTCCATGATGGGTACCGCCGGCATGGTGGTTGTTGAAGAAGGTACTGACATGGTCGATCTATTGTGGAGAATCGCGCACTTTTTCCATCATGAATCTTGTGGACAGTGTACCCCCTGCCGCGAGGGAACCGGCTGGCTTGAAAAGATTTTGATTAAAATAAAAAATGGGAATGGCGAAATTAAAGATTTAGACCTTCTTCTTGATTTAACAACCCAGATGGAAGGCCGCACTATTTGTGCCCTGGCTGATGCCGCTGCATGGCCGGTTCGTCATACTATCAACCGATTTAGAGACGAATTTGAAGCCCGTTGCAAAAAATCGGTTCATGCCGTAGCCTAGTTGAAACTCCAAATTGCAAATGGCAGATATCACACAAAATAATCAAAGTGATATTTGTGAATTGAAATTTATTACACAATGCCTGAAGTATTTATAGATAACGAGCGATACGAATTTGAAGGCGACCACATGGCACTCCAGTTTATTCTGGACCATGGCATGGAAGTGCCTTTTTTCTGTTATCATCCGGAAATGTCTATTCCAGCCAACTGTCGGCAGTGCATGGTAAAAGCCGGACAGTATATGAAAGACGATGAAACCGGAGAATATCAACTGGATGAAAACGGGGACAGAAAAATACGGTGGTTCCCAAAGCTCCAAACCTCCTGCTCACTAAAATTGCAGGACGGCATGGTTATTCAAACCCAGGAGACCTCAGAAGAAGCCGAGCGCGCACAGAAAGATACGCTCGAATTTATTTTAATTAATCATCCGCTCGACTGCCCCATTTGCGACCAAGCCGGTGAGTGCCCGCTACAAATTCAGACCTATAAATACGGACCAGAAGGCAGCCGTTTTGAGGTTAAAAAGGTGCACAAACCCAAACGAGTAGAATTAGGGCCACGCGTTACGCTCGATGCAGAACGCTGTATCAACTGTACGCGCTGTGTTCGATTTGCTGATGAAATAAGCGGAAGTCAACAGCTTACAATTGCCTCTCGCGGTGATAAAAATTATCCTATTACCGCACCGGGGCAAGAGTTTGATGACCCTTACTCAATGAATACTATTGATATTTGTCCCGTGGGTGCGCTCACTTCAACCGATTTCCGCTTTAAGGCACGTGTATGGGAAATGAACCAAACTCCCAGTATTGATATTTCAAATGGGAAAGGTTGTAATGTTGACCTTTGGACCCGCGATAACAAAGTACTGCGCATTACTCCACGGCAAAACGAGCATGTGAATGATTATTGGATGCCCGACGAAAGCCGATATGCGTACGAGAAATTTAATGAGAATAGAGCATCACGACCATCTATAAAGCTTGATGGTAATAATCATTCGAATACTTCTTGGAATAATGCTATTGAAACATTTGCTGAGAAGGTAGAAGCTCATTCCGGTGATGATATCTTAATCATTGGGAGCCCGCATGCTTCTGTTGAAGAAAACTACACATTTAACAAATTCTTCAATCTGCTGGGATCTAAAAACGCTCGCTTTGTTCCGCATATTATTGAAGGATACGGTGACGACTTTTTAATCACGGACGATCAGGCCCCTAATACCAATGGTTGCCGACTGCTTAACCTTGACGAAAATGATCCTGAACAATTGTCATCAGCAATTGAAAATGCAACAGTAGTTATTTCCTTGAATGACGATTTAGTCGGACGTGAAGCAATTGGGGAAACAGCATTCGCAAATGCATACTTCATCCATTTTGCAACTAATATGACGGCAACTGCAAAAACAGCCGACTTGGTAATCCCAATTACCTGCATTGCCGAACATGCAGCCAGTTATGTTAATATAGACGGCCGCATCCAACGGTCATTCCCGGCAATGGAAACAAAGTATACCAACCGGCGCTTGAACCTGGAAATGTCTGAAGGCCGTCTCGACCGCTATGGAACCAACTTTGATAATTGGGTAACTGAGGAAAATAAAGTGGATTGTCTCCCAATTTGGGAATTTTTAAACAAGCTCGGAGATCGTCTGGGGCTTGACTTTAGCTATGATCATTCCAGAGAAATCATGGCCGATATTTCGGGATACCCATTCCACGTTTGAAAATATCAGCTACGAAGTGATGGATCGAAATAAGGGCGTGCAGCTACCGTTAGACGACAAAAAAGTAGCCAAATAATCAGTTTAATTTTCGACGATTTAGACAACAATATCATATAAATGGAGCCAGTTACATCTACATCATACATCGTGTTGGGCGTTGCCCTGTTTATGCTATTAAACTCGGCAGCGCTGGCTGTGTATTTTGAACGTCGCATTGCAGCCTTTATTCAAAATCGTGTGGGACCAAATCGCGTGGGCCCTCTGGGACTATTCCAGCCTATAGCCGATGTTGTTAAACTGTTACTCAAAGAAGATGTAACGCCCACCCAAGGCTATCGTGTAATTCATACCATTGCTCCTGTTATACCCGTTTTTACGGCCCTTATGACAGTTGCTGTTATACCTTTTGGTGAAGGATTATACATAACCGACATTAACTCCGGTGTACTTTATCTGCTCGCTATAACTTCACTGGGTGTTTACGGTGTTACACTGGCTGGGTGGTCCTCAAATAGCAAGTATTCGCTGCTTGGCGGGCTACGAGCTGCGGCGCAGATGGTCAGCTACGAATTGCCGCTGGGTATGGCCGTTGCTTCGTGTATTTTGTTTTCACAATCGCTAAGTGTGGTTGATGTTGCAGCTTCTCAGGAATACTGGTGGAATATTCTACGTAATCCTATTGGAGCCGTTATTTTTGTTGTAGCCACCTTTGCCGAAGCCAATCGTACCCCCTTCGATTTGGTTGAAGCCGAACAAGAACTTGTTGGTGGCTTCCACACCGAATACAGTTCTATGAAGTTTGGTATGTTTTTCCTCGCTGAATATATGCACGTAGTTATTGGGAGCATGCTTATAACCACCTTCTTTTTCGGCAGCTACCACCTGCCCTTCGCCGGTTACTGGCTGCCCGAAATGGCCCCCATGTGGAAAGCCGTATTGGATGTTGGCGTATTCACCGTTAAATCAGTTTTCTTTGCCTTTGTATTCATCTGGGTGCGTTGGACTATTCCACGCTTCAAGTATAACCAAGTTATGAAATTGGGCTGGAAACGAATGCTGCCCATCAGTATTTTCAATTTTATGGCGCTGGCTGTGTTGATTTACGCTTACTATAACTTTCTGTAATTAGTATTTCAATGGGGCAAGTTTTGTCCCATTTTACAAGGGCTGTTAACTTCTGCCCTCTTTTTCTTATTTTTTGCGTTGATTAGAACATCAATAACTGTCTGAATTGTTTTCCGCATGAAACGCGTTGCCTTCGAAACCCTTGGTTGCAAATTAAATTACTCCGAAACGCTGACCATTCAGCGGGATTTTGAGAACGAAGGTTTTGAAGTTACAGACTTTGATGACAAGGCTGATATTTATGTAATTAATACCTGCTCGGTTACGCAAAGTGCAAATAGCACCTGCCGCTCGAAAGTGCGACGGGCTTTGCGCAGAAATCCGGAGGCTTTTGTAGCTGTAGTTGGCTGTTACGCCCAGTTAAAACCCAAAGAGATTGCCTCTATTGACGGCGTCGATGTTGTGCTGGGTGCCAAGGACAAGTTTAAGCTTCTTGAGCTTTTCGATGATTTTGAGAAACAGCCCGAACCTATCATCAAAAATACCGACGCCAACGAAGCAGTTGATTTCCATAATGCTTTTTCTGCCGATGACCGAACACGTGCTTTCTTGAAAGTGCAGGATGGTTGCAGTTACAACTGTGCTTTTTGCACCATTCCACTGGCCCGGGGCAAAAGTCGCAGTCCTAAAATCGCTTCTGTTATCAACAATGCCGAGCAGCTTGTAGCGCAAGGATTTAAAGAAATTGTGGTCACAGGAGTTAATGCAGGTGATTTTGGCCGCGGTACCGATGAAAACTTTTATATGCTAATTCAGGAACTTAACAAAGTAGCCGGGCTTGAAAGAATCCGTTTTTCTTCGGTTGAACCGAACCTGATGCATGAAGAAATTATCCGTTTCTCAGCCGAATCAGACAAAATTCAGCCGCACTTTCACATGCCTCTTCAAAGCGGAAGCGATAAGATGCTAGGTCTTATGCGTCGGCGTTACCAGTCTGATTTATACCGACAGCGCGTTGAATTAATCAAGGAATTAATGCCCGATGCCGCGATCGGCGTTGATGTTATTACAGGGCACCCCGGCGAAACGGACGAACTTTTCCAAGAATCCTATGACTTTATAGAAAGTTTGCCGGTTTCCTATCTGCATGTTTTTACATACTCAGAACGGCCTGATACCCATGCACTTAATATTGATCATTCGGTACAGGACAGCGTACGTAAGGAACGAACGCATAAGCTCCGGCGACTGTCTGATAAGAAACGCTTTGAGTTTGACTCTTCTTTCCAACACCAGCAGCGCCCGGTGCTTTTTGAAGAGCCGAAGGATGATATTATGTATGGGTGGACAGATAATTATGTGCGGGTTGGTATACCTGCAAATCCGCAGTACGAAAATAAAATTCTGCCTGTTGAGCTTGGTGCACGCACGAAGCGGGATTACACCATTGGCACCGTTACAAAGCAAGCTGAAAAAGAAGAACAAGTCATTGCAGAACTTGTGGGTTAATATTTTATGCCATCACAAAAACCTGATCAACTTCTCGATGAAATTATCCGATTCTTGAAAAAAGAACGAGAGCTTTACGGCGATTTTGCAATTAAACCTTCGGAAGATAGTAAGAGAGAGCCGTCCGAAAATGATGCGGCATCGTCTCAGGGCGCCAATGGTAATTTTACCTCTGAGTCTTCTACTAATTACACTTCTACCTCAAGCCCCCCTAAAAAATCAAAATCACAGGAACATCTGTTTGAAGAAAATGAAAAGGACGAAGCGTTCTATAAAATTGAAGACTGCGAATCGCTTGAAGAGCTCCGTGCATTATGCAAACAAGCGGACGTTTTGCGCACAGATCTGGAAAATACCAATTTAGTGTTTGGAGTAGGTAACCCTAATGCCGACTTGATGCTCATTGGAGAAGCACCCGGTGCGGAAGAAGATAAACAAGGTGAACCTTTTGTGGGCCGTGCCGGACAACTACTGAATGATATCCTGACAGCCATAAACTTTAGTCGTGATGATGTTTACATAGCAAATATCCTTAAGCATCGACCTCCAAATAACAGGAATCCAAAACCTGAAGAGCGCGAGCGCAGCTTGCCTTTTCTGCTGCGCCAAATTGATCTCATAGAACCAAAATTAATTCTGTGTCTAGGTAAAATATCTGCTCAAACATTATTGGACAACGACAGCACGCTCAGCAGCATGCGTGGTAAATTCCACACATTTCGCGGCAAATACGAACTTATGGCCACCTATCACCCCGCCGCGCTGCTGCGCCATGCTAAATGGAAACGGCCTACGTGGGAAGATGTCCAACTTCTCAGAAAACGATATGATGAGCTGGACTGCAACCCCTAATCACTACTTTTTTATTACAAAAAATCGCAGTCTTTTCTTATACTTGTGTAGGCAAAAAATCAGCAGTGCTTCACGGTATACCGTTGATATCTAGCTCCTCTTTTCACAGTCTAGTCAACTCTTAAGTGTTTCAACAAATTCAATGGCTTCAGGTAACGGATCAAACTATAATCGTACTTCTAATGATAGAATGACCGGTGAAGAAGGCCGGGTACCACCCCAGGCTGTTGATGTAGAAAAATCAGTACTTGGCTCTATGTTGATTGAGCATGAAGCTGCTACTATTGCGCTACAGATGCTCAAACCGGCTGATTTTTACAAACCGGCTCACCGCCATATTTACGAAGCACTTCACGATCTTTATGAACGAGATAACCCGCTTGACTTACTTACAGTTGAAAATGAGCTCCGTGATCGCGAACTCCTGGACAGTTGCGGCGGTGCTGGCTATCTCTCAGAACTGACTCGATCCGTTAGTTCGGCAGCGAATGTTGATTACCATGCACAAATTATTGCTGAGAAAGCCACCAAGCGCAATCTCATCATGAACTGCACGGAAATCATCAAAGACGCTTACGATAGCACCTCCGATACCTATGACCTGCTGGATGAAGCCGAGCAGCGCATTTTTGATCTTGCAAACTCTAAACATCGTGCACAGGCAAAGCCTATTGGTGATGTACTAAAAGATACCCTCTCCTATCTCGAAGATATTCGCGGTAAATCATCCGGAATTACGGGTGTACCGTCGGGATTAGATATAGATAAACATACCGCCGGCTGGCAAGATGGCGACATGATTATTATTGCAGCCAGACCTTCGATGGGTAAAACAGCGCTAGTACTTACAGCCGCCCGCAATGCCGCTTTGCATCAAGATCCGGAAAAGAGAACAAAAGTAGCATTTTTTAGTTTGGAGATGTCAGCCCAATCGCTTGTGCAGCGTCTATTGACTATGGAAGGCCGAATAAACGCACAAACTGCACGTACTGGACGACTGGATGACGAAGAGTTTAAACGCCTGATTGATGCTGCAGGTCGCCTTTTTACGGCAAACATTTTTATTGATGACACGCCGGGTCTCAGTATTCTAGAGCTCCGAACAAAATCACGACGGTTGAAAAGTGAGCACGATATTGGATTGGTTATCGTGGATTATTTGCAGCTAATGACCGGAGGAGGCAACGACCATGGCAATCGTGAGCAGGAAATTGCCTCGATTTCTCGCGGCCTTAAAGCACTGGCCAAAGATCTCGATGTACCGGTTATTGCTCTTTCCCAGCTCAGCCGTGCAGTTGAAAATCGTGGTGGTGATAAACGCCCGCAGCTTAGTGACTTGCGTGAATCAGGGTCTATTGAACAGGATGCTGACCTTGTTGGTTTTCTATATCGTCCTGAATACTATCAGATTACAACTACACCCGAGGGGCGATCAACAACAGGATTGGCAGAATTTATTATCGGAAAGCAGCGTAATGGTCCCGTAGGTTCGCAAGAATTGTACTTTGTTAAAGACTATGCACGCTTCGAAAACCTTACGCAAGCCTCTGGTCCATTTGATCAGGAAAACTCACCGGACATGGACGATTCTTCAGAATCAGATGATGGAGAAGGTCCTTCGGCGCCGCCAACATACAGCCCCGGCGGTGATGATGAGGCACCGTTTTAGGTTACAACGCTCCAAGCTTTTCTAAGGAAGCCCGAGCCGCATTCTGTTCGGCTTCTTTTTTACTTTTTCCCTGTCCCTGCCCAAATTCTTTATTGTCTACTATAGCTCGAACTTCGAACGTTTTATTGTGATCAGGGCCGGTTTCAGCGATAACCTCATAGTGGGGAATTGCCATTTTTTCAGATTGAGCATACTCAAGAAGCATACTCTTGTAGTTATCAAGAGAATTGATAATCTGCTCAAACTCAACAAATCGCTCTATAACTTCGGCTACAAAGTTTCGTGCATCAATGTAACTTTTGTCGATATAAATAGCTCCAATCAGCGATTCAAATACATCAGACAAAGCACTTTTTGAGAATTCAATGCCTTGCCCTTGTGCGCGTTCACCTATAAGGATAAGCTCTGACAAACCAAGCTTTTGTGAAAAATCAGCAAGGGCGTCTCCTTTTACCAGCTGTGCACGAAGCTTAGTAAGAAATCCTTCATTTTTTGAGGGGAAGCGATCGAAAATTATTTCTGAAACGATAAGATCTAATACGGCATCACCCAGAAACTCGAGGCGCTCGTAAGAACCTTGGGTCTGATGATGACCGTCACCCATGGTTGATCGATGGCGTAATGCACGTATAAATAAAAAAGGATTATTGATTTGAGTACCAATAATCCATTTCTAATTTTTTTATGCGATCAGAATGTTCGGGACCAACTTCGGGCTGACGTTTTAAGAAATCCCGTTAATTTTTCGAACATGAAATCACTCTTGGAATTTTTTAAACACTACCGAAGTATTGTGCCCACCAAAGCCAAAGGCATTATTTAATGCATAGGTTAAATCACGAACTTCGGCCTCATTGAATGTATAATTGAGATCACAATCAGGATCTGGCGTCTCAAAATTGATCGTTGGAGGAATAGTACCGTGATAAATGGCCAATATGGTAGCCAGGGATTCGATAGCACCGGCAGCCCCGAGAGTATGACCGGTCATAGATTTGGTAGAATTAAAGTTGATATCGTAGGCATGGTCTCCAAATACCTTCTTTAAAGAATTTGTTTCCGCAATATCTCCAAGCGGCGTAGAGGTACCATGCATATTAACGTGTTCAACTTGCTCGGGTTTTATATCAGCTGACTCAAAGGCACGTTTTAGGGCCAAAATAACGCCTTCACCATCAGGGTCGGGCGCAGTAATATGGTGTGCATCAGCTGAAAATCCGTAACCTACTATTTCGCCGTATATACGAGCATTTCTCGCTTTTGCGTGTTCGTACTCCTCAAGGATAAGCATACCGGCTCCTTCACCCAGTACAAAGCCGTCACGGTTTTTGTCAAATGGACGAGAGGCCGTCTTTGGATCATCATTACGGGTAGACATAGCCCGCATAGAATTAAAGCCGGCTAAACCGATTTGAGAAACCGGTGCTTCCGAACCACCAGACACAGCAATATCGCATTGTCCCTGCTGAATGGAATCATACGCCAGACCGATGTTGTGAGAACCTGTTGCACAGGCCGAAACCGCGCAGAAGTTAGGCCCCTTAAACCCATATTTAATAGAAATTTGGCCAGGAACCATATCAGGAATCAGCATAGGAATAAAGAATGGAGAAACGCCGCGCGGCCCGTGCTCATGAAAAGCGACAGACTGCTCGTAAAACGTTACCATTCCTCCGATGCCGGTACCTGCAATAACAGCCACGCGATCTCTGTCAATTGCGTCCAAATCGAGGTTACTGTCCTCCAGTGCTTCATCAGCAGCAATGAGCGCATATTGGCAAACCTTGTCCATACGGCGTGCCTCTTTGCGATCAAAGTAATCGGATTCGTCGTAGCCGTCGATTTGAGCGGCAAATTTTGTAGGGAAATCAGTGGTATCGAAGTGCTCAATGGGCTGTGCCCCGCTCTTTCCCGATACCAGTCCATTCCAGAAGTCCGGAGCTGTTTTACCTATCGGGGTGATCGCTCCAATACCTGTAATTACAACTCTTCGGTCAGACATGCTTGGGAGTTAAAGTGTAGGTCTCTATTTAGGAAGTCTTTTCTTCGAGGTAGTCAACTGCATTACCAACAGTAGCAATGTTCTCGGCGTCTTCGTCGGGAATGCTGATATCGAATTCTTTTTCAAATTCCATAATCAACTCAACCGTGTCCAGAGAGTCAGCGCCAAGATCGTTGGTGAAATTAGCATCGTGCGTTACCTCTGATTCATCAACACCGAGTTTATCTACGATAATTGATTTTACTTTTGATTCTACGTCTTGTGACATAATGTTAAGTATTTGCTTTTAGGTTAGTGTAGTTAGAACTACTTCTTTTAATTATTGAATTAGCTTGGGCTGAAAATACAATTTCTTCTATAAAAAAACATAACGTTCATTGAGTTCTTGCTCCAATGAACCAAAGCTCGTCTACATTGCCATACCGCCATCAACTCGAATAGTTTCGCCGGTAATGTAGGAGCTTAGATCGGAAGCTAAAAATGCTACCAGTTCAGCAACTTCAACGGCATCGCCGGGCCGGCCCAGCGGCGTTTCGTTTTTAATACCTTCCAATACTTTCTCGTCCAACTCATCAGTCATTTCTGTGGTAATATAACCGGGAGCCACTACATTTGACCGGATGTTACGGGAAGCCAGCTCTTTTGCATAGGACTTTGTAAAACCAATGATACCAGCTTTTGAAGCTGCATAGTTACTCTGCCCTGCATTTCCGGACAATCCAACCACAGAACTAATATTTATAATTGATCCGCCTCGGTTGCGCATCATCGGCTTGGCGGCCGCTTTGCAGTAATTGAAAATACTTTTCAGGTTTGTGTCAATAACCTCATCCCACTGCTGTTCCGACATGCGCAAAATAAGATTATCGCGAGTGATACCAGCATTGTTTACGAGTATATCCAGCTTTTCCCATTCGGTAACAATTTGTTGAATAACGGCATCAGCTTTTTCAAATTTCACCGCATCAGCCTGGATTGCAAGTGCGCGTTGACCACCGGCAATAATTTCATCTTTTACTTGTTCGGCAGCATCTGCAGACCGTGCGTAAGTAACTGCTACATCGGCTCCATATTCGGCCAGTTTGAGTGCAATCTCACGACCAATACCGCGGCTGCCGCCGGTAACCAGTGCTGTTTTGCCTTCAAGTGATAATCCCATAATACTATTATTGATATCCGTTTATTTCTACATTATTCAGTGTACGTTTTACCAAGCCCTGCAGTACATTACCTGGACCAACCTCAATAAAAGTCGAGGCACCGTCCGTATGCATGTTTTCCAGCGTTTGTGTCCACAACACCGGATTTAACAACTGATTAAGTAAATTGCTTTTAATCGTTTCCGGATCTTCAGTTGCTTCAGCAGTGTAGTTACTATATACCGGGCAGTCGGGTGATGATACTGTCAAGTTTTCAAGTTCATCTTTCAATCCGTCGTACGCAGGCTGCATTAATGATGAATGGAACGCCCCGCTAACCGGAAGCACTTTTGCCAGGCGGCAACCTTTCTCCTTTGCTATATCAACAGCCTTTTCAACGGCATTTACGTAGCCCGAAATTACAAGCTGACCCGGGCAATTATAATTTGCAGCAATAACCTCTTTTCCGGTTTGTTCTGTTGCCTCCGCGCAAATTTGTTCTACAGTGCTGTCATCCATTCCGATGAGTGCTGCCATTGTACCAGAATTCTGTTCACCGGCTTGCTGCATTAATTCTCCACGTCGATGCACAATTTTTAGTGCATCTTCAAAAGTAATGGCATTGCACGCTGTCAGCGCAGAAAATTCACCTAAGCTGTGCCCTGCTACCATATCGGGCTCGGCTTCCAGAGTATTGTAAAGCGCCACTGAATGCAGAAAGATTGCGGGTTGCGTAAACTCGGTTTGCCTTAGCTTATCCGCCGGACCTTCAAACATAATTTCTTTTAGGTCAAAACCAAGTACTTCATTGGCTTTGTCTATTAAAAGAGCAAAATCATCACTGTTTTCATAATGATCTTTACCCATTCCAACTTTCTGCGATCCCTGTCCGGGAAATAAATAAGCTGTGTTCATTATTTGATCCCCCATTTTAAATACATTGCGCCCCAGGTTAAACCACCGCCGAATGAAGTGATAATTAGATTATCACCAAAATTCAATTGTTCTCTCCAATCATACAAGCAGAGTGGAATTGTTCCCGAGGTTGTGTTGCCGTATTTCTGGATATTCAGCATCACCTTTTCGTGTGGAAGTCCAACGCGATTGGCCGTAACATCGATAATGCGCTTATTTGCCTGGTGTGGTACCAGCCAGTCGATGTCTTCGCTGGTTAAATTGTTTCGCTCCATAATTTCTTCAGTGACGTTGGCCATGCCTACCGTCGCCCGCTTAAATACAGCCCGGCCATCTTGGTGAACAAAATGAAGCCGGTCTTTCACAGTATCAGCAGAAGCTGGATTCAGGCTTACCCCCTGCAGGTTGATACAGCATACGATCAACATCGCCGTCAGAATGATTCACAAAATCGATAATACCGCTTTCATCGTTTGATTGCTCCAGTAAAACAGCTCCGGCGCCATCACCAAATAAAATACAGGTTGAACGATCTTCGAAATTTACAATCGAGCTCATTTTATCGGCACCAATTACAAGAACTTTCTCTGCGCGCCCCGATTCAATCATATTTGTGCCGGTGGTTAGTGAGAATAAAAATCCGGAACACGCCGCCGAAAGATCAAAAGCATAGGCATTTTTGGCACCAATCGCCTTTTGTATCAAACATGCTGTGGCGGGGAAAAGATAATCCGGTGTCACCGTCCCAACAATAATCACATCAATTTCTTCAGCCCCTATCCCGCGCTGTTCCAATGCTTCTTCAGCGGCCTGGATACCCATGTACGAGGTAGCTTTATCTTCATCTTTTAAAATACGGCGTTCCTTAATGCCGGTTCGCGACTGTATCCATTCGTCGTTGGTTTCAACCATCTGCTCCAGATCGTGGTTCGTTAAACGATCATCGGGCAGAAAATGACCTACAGCCGTAATTTTAGCACGTTTAAGTTCTCGCATTTATGCAGTAACTATTTATCGGTTGAGAGATGCTACAATTTCGTGGTTGATATCATGTTCAACACACTTAACAGCATTAAATATCATGTTTTTAACAGCGGTAGGTGAGCTTCCGCCGTGCCCCACCATGCTTACCCCATCCACCCCGAGGAAAGGAACACCACCAATAGTGTCGGGATTAAATTCGGCTAGAGATGTTTTTAAAACCTTGGAAACAAGCTTTAGTTGCTCTGGTTTAAGATCCATTTTCTTTGCAGCTGAACCGATGAATGTTTCCAACGCATGTGGTATAGATTCGCCGAGCTTTAGCAATAAATTACCGCTAAAGCCATCGCATACATATACGTCAGCTTTGGCAGAAAAAATATCATTACCTTCGGCGTTTCCTTTAAAGTTTGAAAGTTCGGAAAGGAGCTTATAAGCTTCTTTATGCGTATCGGTGCCCTTGCCTTCTTCTTCGCCAACGTTTAGCAATGCAATTGAAGGATTTTCAACCCCCATCACTTTTTGTACATAAATAGCACCCATTTGAGCAAACTGAACGTACATTTCGGGCCGCATTTCCAGGTTTGCCCCGGCATCTAATACCAGGCGCGGACCTTTTGCCGTAGGATAAACGGTTGCAATAGTTGGCCGCGAAACACCGTCGAGCTTGCCTAAAATAAATGTTGACGCTGCCAGCAGCGCCCCGGTATTACCGGCGCTTACGAAGCCTTGAACCTTTCCGGCTTTCTGCAATTTAAGCCCTGTTACTACAGACGAATTTTGTTTGGTCTTTACCGCCTGAGCCGGTGATTCATGCATTTCTATGATTTGCGGGGCATGATGGACCGAAATCCTGCTCTCATCATATTCATAATTATTGAGTTCTTTGTTGATTAAATCTTCAGGGCCGGTAAGAATAATTTCAAACCCTTTCTGCTCACGAACCGCATCAACGGCTCCGGCAACCGGACTTTGTGGATAATCGTCGCCCCCTGCAGCATCAACAGCAATAATCATAAATAGATGGTTAGTTGTTTACGTTGAGTACCTGCCGTCCGCGATAGAAGCCGCACTCTTTACAAACGCGGTGATATTCGTGGTAAGCTCCGCAGTTTGAGCACTCAGCCAGTGTTGGCTCTTCAATGGAATGGTGAGCGCGCCGCTTATTTTTGCGCGATTTCGACGTTTTACGTTTTGGATGTGCCATTTACCTTAACTATGTATTTAATTATTATCTTTTAATTCCTTCAATTTTTCCCAGCGAGGATCCGTAGCTTCGCGTTCTTCTTCAGTGGGACCTTCACCAAAAGACTTTGTTTCAAAATCTTTTAAATTACCATCTTCGTCTAAATAGCGGGGATGAATTTTCTGCATTGGTACCTGCAGCATAATTGAATCCCGCACTTCCTTTTTAATGCTAAAGCTATTGGATGAAAAATCGAAACGCCGTACAGCGCCGTCCTCATCCTCAGTCTCTTCCTCAACATCCGTTTTAAAAACAACCTCGTACGAAGTTGAAACAGGTTGAATAAATTCATCAAGGCTTCGATCGCAAACCAATGCTACATCGGCCTGCACATCGTAGCTTGTACGAATAAAGTGCCGAGCACGGTAAAAGTCGATTGCAATTTCGCCACCCTCAAAATCATGAGGAGACAAATCTAGATCGTCTTCCGATAACGAAAGTACCTGCCGACTTTCACCTTCAGGAATTTCTACTATGTTAAATTCTAACTTTGACATAATAGCGTGCAAAGTTATGAATATTTGGGTTGATCTGCAATCATTTAAACAAGCCAAACAACCGCTGTTCCACCAACTCAATGATTTTGCCTAGATCTTCCTGTTCATTCACAAAATCAAGATCATCTGTATCTATAATCAGCTTTTCATGCGGATATCGGTCGATCCAGTCTTCATAAAGTTTGTTCAGCCGCTCGAGGTATTCAATGCGAATGGTATTTTCGTAGTCGCGGCCGCGTTGTTGAATCTGCTTTACCAGTGTAGGAACTTGTGCCCGGAGATAAATAAGCAATGTAGGTGGCTTCAGGTAATGCGTCATTTCACGAAAAAGCGCTTCATAATTTTTAAAGTCGCGATCACTCATCAGACCCATGTTATGAAGGTTTTTTGCAAAGATTTCAACATCCTCATAAATGGTGCGGTCCTGCACAAAGCTTCCCTCCTGTTCCAGCATCTCTTTTTGGTGACGAAATCGGCTGGAAAGAAAATAGATTTGTAGATTAAAGCTCCAGCGCCGCATGTCTTCGTAAAAATCGGCCAGATAGGGATTGTCATCAACCGATTCATAAAAGGCCTTCCAATTAAAATGTTTGGCAAGTAACCCCGTAAGTGATGATTTGCCGGCTCCGATATTTCCGGCAATGGCTATAAATTTCACCGGATGCTGTTCATTTGAAGCACCCTCATTAGAAATGATCTCGTTGTCATTACTCATAAATACTACTTGTTTTTTCCTAAAAGGTTATACATCTCACGCTTATAATCTTCTACACCGGGCTGATTGAAAGGATTAACGCCCAACATATAGCAATACACAGCGGTAAATAGCTCAAAATAATAGATAAACTCACCGATGTGTTGAGCATTCATCTCGTCCATGCTAACAGTAAAGCAGGGAACATTGCCATCAATATGAGCGCTGCGTGTGGCTGCCAGGGCTTTCTGGTTAATTTCGTGCAAAGATTTTCCAGCCAGGTAATTAAGCTGATCGTCGTCTTCTTCAAATTTTAAGACCTGTGGAGACTCACTTTGGTTTGTTACCTCAATGAATGTTTCGATCATACTCGGCACCCCCTGCTGCACAAACTGCCCAATGCTGTGTAAGTCTGTGGAGTATTTAGCTGCAACAGGAAAAAGTCCGCGCCCTTGTTTGCCTTCACTTTCACCAAGCAGCTGCTGCAGCCATCGGCAAAAGCCGTGCAGCTGTGGTTCAAAACTGGTTATCAAATCAACACTTTTTGATTGATTTTCAAACAAGTAGCGGCATGCAGCGTATCGAAGTAATGAGTCAGCTTCTTTTTCCAATTCTTCGTATTTTGAAACAGCGCCGTAAAAAAGTGTGCGGATGTCTATACCGGCCACTGCAGCTGGAAGCAAGCCAACGGGCGTAAGCACAGAAAAGCGTCCCCCAACGTCATCAGGAATCACAAATCGATCATATCCATGCGTGTCTGCTAATGCGTTTAGCGCCCCGCCGGATGCACTGGTTGTGCAAATAATTCGATCGGCTGCATGGTCGGGAAAATGCTCATGCATAAATGAACGAAGCATACGAAATGCGAGTGCC
>NNSL01000463.1 GCA_003123965.1 Balneolaceae bacterium SMO_bin1 | reverse complement strand
ACGCAAACGCGCCTGGCTTATTACAATGTGCTGGTGGCACAGGAGCGCGTGCGTTTGCAACAGGCCCAAATAGACCGTATTCAAGAGAACTTAGAAGACGCCCGTGCGCGCCTAGAGCAGGGCTTTGTGGACGAGTATGCGGTGCTTCAGCTAGAAGTGCAGCTGAGCAATTTACAGCCACAATTAACACAGGCACAGTATGCGGTTGATGATGCGCTCCGCAATCTGCTGGATGTCATGGGGCTGCCCGTGGAACTACCACTCGATATACAGGGCGATTTAAATAATTATGAAATTCGAAGCCAAACCACCAGCGAGGCAGCCAATGCCTCACTCAAGGAAGTGGACACAATGACGCCGCTGAACCTGCAGGCCGATTCAACCGCAATCAATAAAGTAGCTGAATATCGCGGAGATCTGCGCATCCTTGATGTGCAGCAGCAGCTGCAGGAGAAGCAGGTTAAAGCGCAGCAAAGCCAGTACCTGCCATCGCTTACTGCTTCGTACAATTTACAGTATACAGCTGCTCAGCCAGGCCGGCCGGTATTTTTTGGTACCGAAGAGCAGCGCGCCCGGTCGCAGACTTTCTTGCTTAATTTGCGATTGCCAATCTTTCAGGGATTCAGTCGCGATGCAGCTATTCAGCAGGCTAAAATTCAGATGCGTCAGCTGGAGCTGCAAGAATTTCAAACCAAGCAAAATGCTCGTAAGGAAATTGTAAATGCCGAAGAAAATATTCGCGCGGTTTATGAAACGGCCACAGCCCGCCAAAAGGCTATTGAGCAAGCACAGCGCGGCTACGAACGCGCATTATTGCGCTACCAAAATGGGTTAGGATCTCAACAGGAAGTGACCGATGCTCAGCTGCAGCTGCGACAGGCCGAGCTCAATTATGCGCAAATGGTGTTCAATTATTTGGCAGCCAAAGCTCGCTACGATTTAGCGGTAGGCATGGTGCCGTTTGTTGATCAACAGCCGCAGCAAGTACGTGAAGACATTACCACGCAATAACTCTTAATTTTTATTTATCAACGCAATGAAGAAATACGTTTTAATCCTTCCACTGGTAATTCTGATTACGGCCTGTGGAGGGTCTGGCAATGGAGCTGAAAACGAAAATGCCGCACCCCAAGAGCGTGGCGTGCCAGTTACGGTGAATGAATTACAACCCAGCACGTTTCAGCATTTTGTTAATGTTCAGGGATCGGTTGAGTCTGACAAAACCATTATGATATCACCGAAAGTGGTGGGCACGGTTCAGCAGGTTTCGGTACGTGCCGGCGACCGCGTACAGCAGGGCGAAGTGCTTGCCCGACTCGACGGCGAAATTACCCGCAGCCAGATTAATGAAGTGCAAACCAAGCTGGAACTGGCCCGCGATGTGTACGAACGGCGAAAGAAACTGAGCGAAAAAAATATTGGCGCCGAAGTAGAATTACTGCAGGCCGAGAATAACGTAGAATCGCTCGAAAGCCAACTGGCTACCCTGCGGGAGCAATTTGATAATTACAATGTCAAAACGAGTATTTCGGGCCGCGTTAGCCAGGTGATGATAAAAGTGGGTGAAACTGTAAGCCCGCAGGCGCCTGTTTTTCAAATTGCCAATTCAGAAGCATTAAAAGTAACGGCCGCCGTCTCGGAAGCCTACCTGCCCACGGTAGAAGAGACTGATTCAGTTGTAGTGAGCTTTCCCAGCGTAGATCGCGAAATTCGCAAGCGCATTGATGTAGTCAATGAAGTGATTAATCCCGGTAATCGTACCTTTGGTGTGGAAGTGTTCATTCCCTCCCTTGATGGCCAAATTCGCCCTAATATGCTGGCCAAGCTGCGCATCAATAATATTACACAGGATAGCGTAATTGTGGTGTCCATCAACAATATCCAGCAGGAAGAAAACGAGTCATTTGTGTACGTGGCCGAGCAGACCGATTCCACGTGGGTAGCCCGGCGCCAACCTGTGCAAACGGGACCTGCGTATAATGGAAATATTGTGGTGACGGAAGGATTGCAACCCGGCGACCGAATTATTACCACGGGTGATACCAACGTAGCCGATGACGAACCGATCAGGATTACCAATAATTAATTACAACTTGAGTTTAGCGCATAATGAGTTTTAAGGAGTTTACCCCATCGAGCCTTGCGATTGAAAATCGCACCAGCGTGTACCTGGTAACGGTATTAATCACCCTTATGGGCATTTATTCGTATCTTACGCTGCCCAAAGAGCAGTTCCCCGAGGTTGAAATACCAACCTTTACTGTGGTGACTATTTATGCGGGGGCATCACCTGAAGATGTAGAAAACCTGATTACCCGGCCCATTGAAAAAGAGCTGAAAGCCATTGACGGCGTGGATGAGATCAGCAGCGTTTCCAAGCAGGCCACTTCTGTGATCACTGTAGAATTTGAAACCAGCAAAGAGCAGCTGGTGGCCCAACAGGAAGTGAATGATGCGGTTGAAAAAGCCCGAAGCGAGCTTCCGCAGCAGCTCACCCAAGAGCCGGAAGTGAACGACCTGAATCCTTCCGATCAGCCCATCATGAATATTAACCTTTCGGGTGATTATGATCTTGAGGAACTAAAGACCTATGCCGATGAGATCCAGGATGATGTTGAAAGCCTGACGGGAATTAACGAAGTGGAAATTGTGGGCGCGCTCGAAAAAGAGATTCAGATTAACATGGATCTGGCCAAAATGCAGTCCACGGGTATCACCTTTGCTGACGTGCGGCAGGCCGTTGCCAGCAGAAATGTAACCATCTCGGCCGGGGGCTATTGATATGGGACGCGTGGAACGCTCGGTGCGCGTAGTGGGCGAAGTTGACAGCGCTGCCCAGCTGACAGACCTGGTGCTGCAAAATGCCCGCGGACAAGAAGTATATTTGAAGGATATTGCAGAGATAAAATCAGGATTTGCCGACCGCGAAAGTTATGCCCGCCTGAACGGGGAAACGGTTATTACGCTGAACGTAAAAAAGCAGACCGGCGCTAACCTAATTGAGGCTTCAGACCGAACCCAGCAGGCTGTACGTCAATTGCAGGATACGCAATTCCCCGAGGGGCTCAACATCACCTTTACCGGCGACCGTTCGGATGATACCCGTGAAAGTGTAGCCAACCTGTTTAATACGGTTATTATGGGCTTCTTCTTTGTGGTACTGGTGCTCATGTTTATTATGGGTATTCAGAACGCCATTTTTGTAGGGCTGGCCATTCCGTTATCCTCGCTTATTGCTTTTGCAGTTATGCCTGCACTCGATTTTAGCATTAATATTGTAGTGCTGTTCGCGCTTATTTTGGGACTCGGTATTGTGGTGGATAATGCCATTGTGATTGTGGAGAATATCTACCGCTTTATCACCACTAAAGATTACGACAAAATAGAGGCGGCCAAACGGGCCTCCGGGGAAATTGCGCTGCCGGTGATTACAGGTACGCTCACCACTATTGCGCCTTTTGTGCCGCTGCTGTTCTGGGGTGGCATAATCGGTAAATTTATGGTGTACTTGCCCATAACATTGATATTAACCCTTACCGCCTCGCTTGTTGTAGCTCTTATTATGAACCCGGTATTTGCCGTCTCCTTTATGGAAAAAGAAGACAAGGAGAAAAACGGCACCAATGATGCTGCAAGTAGAAAGTCGCTTTGGATTACTGCCGGCGTATTGGGTGGTATTGCCGTTGTATTCTATCTGATTGGCAGCTGGTTTATTGCCAATCTGCTCATTTTCATGTTCTTGCTGTACCTGCTTGCACAATTTGTGTTGAAGCCGGCGATCGCCAAATTTAACGAGACCACTTTGCCATGGGTCCAAGACCGGTACCATGACACTATTCAATGGGTGCTGCAGGGGCGCCGACCGTGGTACACGCTGGGGGGAACGGTAGTTGGGTTGATATTGAGTATTGTGCTGCTGGGCATTGTATCACCTAAAGTGGTGTTTTTTGCCGAAACCCCGCCGAATTTTGTGTACATCTATAACACCATGCCAGCTGGCACCGACTTGGACGTCACCAACCAGGTAACGCAGGAGATTGAAGATCGCGTGTATGAGGTGATTGGTCAGAATAATCCGAACGTAAAATCAGTGATTTCAAACGTGGCAGTGGGAGCGGCGGCACCCACGGATATGGATAAAACGCCCAGCGCCAATAAAAGCAAGGTGTCAGTATCATTTGTAGAGTATCAGAACCGAACGGGCGACCGCAGTACGCAGGAAATTCTGGAGGAAATACGCGAGAATATGGATGGCATTCCCGGATGCAGAAATTGTAGTTGAACAAGAACAAAGCGGTCCGCCGGCTGGTAAGCCTATTAATATCGAGATTTCCGGAGACAGCTATGAACAGCTCGTTGATTTGACCAGAGAATTTCAAAGCTATATTCAGCAGCAGGATATTGCCGGCATAGAACAGCTAAAATCTGATCTGCAGGTTAATAATCCGGAGATTATTATTGATATCGACAATGTGAAGGCCAACAGCTACGGCTTAAGCAATGCCCGGTTGGGCGGTAAAATACGTACGGCCCTTCTTGGTGAACCCATATCAACCTACCGCGAGGGCGAAGACGAATATGATATAACGCTGCGGCTCCAGGAAAGTGACCGGCAGAATATAACTGATCTGATGAATATGGAAGTAGCTACACCGCAGGGCGAAATTCCCATTTCGGCGATGGCTGATGTGCGCTACACTTCCAGTTATGGTTCTATTAATCGCATTGGTTTGGAGCGTGTTGTTACGCTTTCTTCAAACGTTGAGGAAGGCTATAACGCCAACGAAATTAATGGCCAAATCCGCACCGCCCTGCAGGATTTTGAGGTACCTGAAGGCTACTCTATTCAGCTCACCGGCGAACAGGAAGAGCAGGCCGAAACGATTAACTTTTTAGGCGTGGCGTTGGTGGCCGCCATTGGGCTCATTTTCCTCATTTTGGTATCGCAGTTCAACTCCATTGGTAAGGCGCTCATTATTATGTCGCAAGTGGTGTTTAGTCTGATCGGTGTGTTTATCGGTTTCGCAACGTTTGGCATGGACATTTCGGTTGTGCTAACCGGAATGGGCATCATTGCCGTGGCCGGAATTGTGGTGAAGAACGGTATTATTCTGATCGACTATATTGACATTATGCGTGCAGAGGGTAACAAGCTTAAAGACGCTGTAATCGAAGGCGGTGCTATTCGTTTGAACCCGGTACTGCTTACGGCAGCCTCAACCATTTTGGGACTTATTCCCCTGGCAATTGGTCTTAACATCGATTTTTACGGCCTCTTCGCCAGCATTTCGCCTAACATTTACTTTGGCGGTGATAATGCCGCATTCTGGGGCGCGCTGGCGTGGACCATCATATTTGGTCTCGCGTTTGCCACCTTCCTTACCCTGGTGCTGGTGCCCTCTATGTATTACATTGGCGCGCAAACCAAAGCAAAGGTAAAGGAGAAGTTTGGCAGCTAGCACAGGTTTTGCTGCAAGGCTGTAATTAATTAGCTTGGGTCAAACTGATTCTAATGCAATGGAAATGGCTATGAGTCCTTTGTTAGTATTGGCGGGTGTCCTCATTCCCGCCACTGTTGTTCTCGCGCTTGATGCCTATCTGCGGAGGCACACCTGATGTACACTGGTCACTTTGGTATTGCACTGGCCGCTAAAGGTATTGATGATCGCCTGCCGCTCTGGGCGTGCATAGCAGCTGCCTTCGCGCCAGATTTAGTCATTAGCGGCTCTCAAATTGTGGCAGGCATTCCGCAAAAGTCCATTGAGCCCCTGGTAAGTTCGCTGCCCGGCGGGTTAATGCTGGCGTTGCTTGTAGGGTTGATGTATAAATGGGGAGCAAAATCAACGTGGGGCAGCCTTATTCTGGCGGGCGCCAGTTTTTTGCACGTAGTGGCCGATTTTATTACTGGTCGCGCGCACCTCTGGCCAGGCGGACCTGAAGTTGGACTTCATCTTTATCGTTTTGAATACGCTGATTTCGCCCTTGAGTCCAGCCTCGTGATTGCCGGATGGCTGCTGTATCATCGTACACTGCCGAAACACAAACAGCGCACCTGGCCGGCCTGGCTGATACTGGCATTTCTAATCGGGCTGCAGCTGTTTTTTGAAATACGCCCACTCTTTCTTGGAGGCTAAACCATGGGCTTTGTCATTTTAATACCGAAAATTCCGGGATGAGCAACTATTAAAAAAACTGGTATCTTTGGCCTCAAATTAAAAAGCAAACTGTAAGCATTTATTTCCGTGATACAACGCATTCAATCCGTGTACCTGTTTTTAGCTTTTGTCCTTAACGGCACTATCTTTTTCAACGCACTGCACACGCATGCTATGAATGACCCGCAGGCGTGGGTGGGCATTGGCTTTACCGCCGTGCTGATAATTTCCGGCTTGCTATCGCTGACATGTATCTTTCTTTACAGCAACCGGAGTAATCAAATAAAGTGGACCGGCGCAGCTATTGCCATGCAGGTCATTACGTTAGGCTACGCGGTTGGTATATTGATTTCACTCGGCGGATTTGGATCGTATCTCTGGGATGAAGCGATAGGCGTAGGCATTTTGCTTATTGCACTGGTAGCCGTGGTAATGGCCCGCAAAAAAATTAAAGACGACCAAGAGCTGGTCCGCTCCATGGATCGCATTCGGTAATTCCCTCGTTCATAAATCCTTTATTTTTTGGATCAATCCTACAATAAGCTTACCGTTTACGGAGCACTGGCGGCCGGCCTTCTTGCATTCGGCTTTGCGCCCATTTTGGTGCGGTTTGCCACTGATACATCACCCATTGTATTGGTAACCTACCGTACCGTTTTTGCCGCCCTGCTGCTGGTGCCATACTGGTTGATGAAGCGCGCCCCTACTACGCAGCGCGCAATTTCGAGCCGAGAACATGTATATGTGGCGTTGGCGGGCGTATCACTGGGGCTGCACTTCACCTGCTGGATTTCTTCGCTGTACTACACCTCCGTGGCCTCGGCGTCGGTGCTGGTTACTATTCATCCCATCATGATTATTCTAGTTGAGCGGCTGATGTTTAAACGTCATTTTGCGTGGACCTCGTGGCTGGGGGTGGTGATGGCGTTTCTCGGTTCGGCACTGCTGGGTATTTCTGACAGCCAGATTGAACAGCCCTTTGCCGATCCATTGTTTGGGAATTTCCTGGCATTTTCAGCGGCGGTAATTTTTGTGGTGTACCTTTTCCTGGGCCAAAAAGTGCGGCAAAAACGCGAGTGGATTGACTACGTGTTTCCGGTATATAGCTACGCGGCGGTTACCTGTTTAATATTAATTGGACTGATGGGCGAAAACCTGCTCGAAGTATCACTGATTGGCGTACTGGCCGGGTTTGGACTGGCGGTGGGTCCGCAAATAATGGGGCACGGTTCCATGAATTACGCCGTAAAATTTATTTCACCCACGCTGCTTTCTACCCTTATTCTTATTGAGCCGCTGCTGGCTTCGGTGCTGGCCTTTTTCCTGTTTGATGAATTGCCGCCTGCCTTCTCAATTCTTTCTATGATCATAATACTTGTCGGCGTGGGCCTCACATGGAAACGCAAGGCGCCGGCAAAGCAAGCGAGCGACTAAAAGCGGAATTTTACGCCAGCCATGTACTCTCGTCCCGGCCCTGGCAGCCCCAGCTGAAGAATGCGAAGGTCGTTGGTGATATTATTGACGCGGAAAAACAGTTCGCCACCGCTCCTTTCATTCCCTACCCCGAATAATTTGTATGAAAGTCGCGTATCTAAAATGAGTGCGTCGGGTAAAAGTACAAAGGTATTTTCTTCGGTTCGTGAGTAAATTCCACCGGTGTACTCGGCTTGTGCTAAAGCACTCAGGCGCTGGGTTACATCATAGGTAAGGTCGAGCTTGCCAAGCCAGGCAGGCTTTTCCTCAACCTTACGAGGGTCGCCATCCAAGAATCCGCGAATGTGCATGTAGGTCAAGCTGCCGTCTACGGAAAGCGCGGGCAAGGGCTGCGCTGCGGCAACGGCTTCAACGCCCCAAACCCGGCTACCATCCAGGTTGATGCGCCGTTCTTTGCCTTCATTCGGGCCCTGCTGAATAGTGGTTTGGTCAATTACGTCGATGGTACGGGAGAAAAAGCCCGTGAGTGAACCGCTGAGCATAGTGCCGCGCCACTCCAATCCGGCTTCACCCAAGTAAGCGGTAACAGGTTTTAGGTTGGGGTTGGGCACAAACTTGCCGAGGGCACCGGCATACAGCTCGCGCATGGTAGGGAATCGCGGTTTGCGACCCAGTGCTGTACGAAATTTAAGTTGGTCGGACAATTGGTAGGTTAATCCGGCCGACAGGCTCAATGCCGATGAGAGGTAATTATCGAAACCTTCATTTTCCCAAGGTCCGGTATTGGTGATGGCACTGCCGTCGTAACTGGCACCAATGATGCCGGTTAGTTTTTCGCTCATGGGCAGGGTGTACTCGGCACCAATACTGTAAATTTGTTGCGCATAGGTATCATTGGAGTCAGCGCCTGCAGTTCCATTTTGGTAGGGCACAATAGTCTGGTCGTGCTGGGTGGTAAGTGCATTGAGGGCAATATCTAGCTCACCCACGCCGATACCTTGTTCAAGTATAAGGCGCAGTCCACCGGTAAGGTCAACATCGCTCTGGGTTTGATCCAGATCATCATATGCAACGCTTTGGTACTGGTTGATGTCTTGACCGTAACGGTTGAACCAGGCCGACCCACGAATTTGGGTATCGGAGTCGATGGGCAGCATGCCGTTTAAAATTACCATCGATTGACGGATGGTGGGATAGCGCCAGTAACGTACGTCGGTTTCGGCGGGATTGAGATTGCTCTCCGGCGCCACACCTTTTTCGGCATCAACGTGAAAGACGGTGGCGCTAAGGCGGGCCCCGTCGTCAAATTGGCGTGCTCCTTCAAAAAACAAATTAAAATGCTGCTGATCTGTATTCACGCGGGTTTCATCCGAAGGCTGGCTGAATGGAACCGTGGCGCCATCGGGCAGGGTGTAGTCGTTACGGTTAAAGTACGCGGCTTCGGCGGTATAGGAGAAACCACCACTATTGCCCATTTGCAGTACGGAAGCGCCCCCTAAGCCCGGGGATGAACCCGTGAGCGTTAGTTCGGTAAGGCTGCCTTGGGAGGCCAGCGATCGTGCCCGAAAATTCACTGCTCCTCCAATGGCATTGGTTCCATAAACTATGGAAGGAACTCCTTTAGAAACGGTAACGCCCCCCAGCATGGACGAAGGCAAAAACCCAATATCAACCCTGTTATCCCAGGGTACATTGATGAGGGCGCCGTTAAAAAACTGGGCTGTTTGTCGGTCCGCGGAGTTGCGCAGGTAGAGAATGGTTTGCCCGCGGGAGTTGGTGGCAACATGTGCGGCCGGCAGTGATCGGGCTACATCTGCTACGGTGGCTAAATCTTGCACGGCAAGATCTTCGGCGGGAATTCGCTGAATGGTGGTGGGGCTGGTATCGGTCCGTTCGGTGCCGCTTACTACAATTTCGCTCAACTCATAGGTTGAAGGCTGAAGTTTGATATTAAGCACACGTGCTTCATTGGATTGCAGCGTAATTTTCCGCTCCCTTGATTGGAACCCGACCGCTGATATTCTGATACGGTAATCGCCCGCCGCCAATTCGGGGAAAGCAAAGTTGCCTTCTGCATCAGATGCCGCGCCTTCGGTAAAGTCGGTTTCGGTACTCTCTAAATAGATATTGGCGCCAACCAGTGTTTCACCGTTGCGGGCGTTGATAATTTGGCCCTGCAGGCTGGATGTCTGAGCCAGAAGATTGGGAGCATTGACTAAAACAATAAAGCAAGTGCAAAAAAATATCAGTGTTTGTCTCATTATACCAGTAAACTTGGCGGGGAATAGTCTGTAGTGATTAATAATAAGGAGCCTTAAGGTATTGAAAACAACTTATCTACTCAACGATTCAAACATGAATAAAAGTATATGCCAATTTCTGTTAAATATATAATATAAGTGTAATTTAAACAGTATCTTAAGTGGCGTAAATGATTGGAAGAATACCGATTGTAAAATTTTATTACTATACTATTATCGCCGACGAACGGTTATACATCACCCTGATAGAAAGCGTAATTAGGCATTGGGGATTGATTGAACCAATATTATATGCAGAAAAAGATACTGACATTTTTAGCCAAAGGTTGCCTGATGGTATGGGCGGCCTCTTTTATTGCATCTTGCGGTTCTGGAACCAATAATAACCGCTCTGATGACGGGCTCAATGTTTCAATTTCGGAACCACAAACCCAGCGCGATTTCGCCGCTATTAAAAAGAGCGGCACCTTGCGCATGATCACCCGATACAGCTCTAATACCTACTTTTTGCATCAGGGTTTAGAATACGGATTTGAGTACGAGCTGCTGAAGGAATTTGCCAATGTCCACGATTTGCGGCTGGATGTAAAAGTGGTGAAGCCCGAGGAAAACCCCTACGATATGCTCAATAGCGGCAAGGGTGATGTGATTGCCGCCAATTATACCATCACCCCCGAGCGTCAACGTTATGTACGCTTTACCCATCCGTATAATCTGGTGGATCAAGTGCTGGTATTGTCTGGAGAGTTGAAAAACCCGCCGCAGTCTATTGAAGAAGTGATCCAGCGTAATCTTCCCATTACAGTCCGTAAAAACAGCTCATATTACCGGCAGCTGCAGGAGCTGCAAAAACAGGGTTACCCGGTTCGTATCAATTTGGTGCAGAATAATAAAGACACCGAGGCGCTGCTGTTTGATGTATCGCAGGGCAAATATTTGGCTACGGTGGCAGACAATAATATTTACCAGGCGTCGGCCAATTATATGAGTAATTTGGTGCGCGGGCCATACATCGCTGAAAATGATACGATTGCCTGGGCCATACGAAAGAATGCCTCCCAGCTAAAACAAGAGATGGATGAATTTTTAAATGGACACTTTCGGTTCGATGAAAATGATGAAACGCCCAAGCGATCGGCTTTTTTGAATGTACTGCGTCAGCGCTATTTTGAGCGCGGCCCCCAAATTGCCGACTATTACAGCGCAGAATCACCGTCGGCAGCAGCTGGGGTTATTTCGCCTTACGATGGATTATTTAAACAAATAGCCGACTCGGCGGGGATTGACTGGCTTATGCTGGCTGCTATAACTGCGCAAGAAACCAAGTTTAATCCCAAAGCTCAAAGCTGGACAGGCGCTGTGGGATTGATGCAGGTACTTCCCCGCTATTCGGAGGTGCAAGAAGTGCAAATGCTCTACAACGCCGAAACCAACATTCGGGAAGGCGTACGTATATTGAATGAGCATCTCGATCACTATTCGTACATGGACAGCACCGATCAGTGGCGGTTTACTCTGGCCGCTTATAACGCAGGACAAGGGCACGTGGCCGATGCCCGCCGGCTGGTTATCGACTTCAATAAAAACCCGAATGAATGGGAGCCTGTAGCCGATGCACTACTTAAGCTCATGGATCGAACGTATTATAAAAATGCGCGATACGGCTTTTGCCGCGGTATTGAAACGGTGAATTACGTGCGGGAAATTATGAACCGTTATGAGTCGTATAAAAATATTCTTGCCATGGCCAATACAACCAATAATACCGGGCCGCCCGGGGTGCTGGGTATTTTTAACTGACCTTCAGGTTGGTTTCTGACTTAATAGATGACTTACTTAACTTTTATAATGATCAGTGTGATGTCATCATACTGCATGTTGCCCGAAAAGTCTTTTACATCGTTGATAATTGCTTCCATAATTTCTTCCGATGACTTATTGCGATGCTCGTTGATGCAGTGTACCAGCCGCTCTTCCTCATATTCCTCTGATTGCTCCGGATTTAACGATTCGGTGACCCCATCGGTGTAAAACACGAGTAAATCTTCCGACTGCAGCTGAATGGTATCATCGCTGTAGTCGGCCATGGATGAGGACATAGCGCCCAGAATTAGTCCGCCTTCTTCAAGCTCATGGTGGGATTCTTCGCCTTTTCTAAATAGCATCGGCGGGTTGTGACCGGCATTAACATACTGAAACTCCATGGTTTCGGGTTGAATTAACCCCCAGAAGAAGGTCACGAATTTGTCGCTGGGTGTATTTTGGTAAATGATGTCGTTTACCCGGCGTGTGGCTTCTTCCAGGCTGATGTCGATTGGCAGCAGCACGTGTAACATTGCTTGCAGGTTGGCCATCAGCAAGGCTGCGGGCGTGCCTTTGCCGGTAACATCGCCGATAGCAAAAAGGAGGCGCTGGCCGGGCGTTTCGAGAATATCAAAGTAGTCGCCGCCCACCTGCTGCGAAGGCACATTCCGGGCAGCAATATCCAGGTTGGAATGCTGGGGAATGGGATCGGGCAGCAGCCCTTGCTGAATGCTCCGGGCAATATTTAGCTCCTCTTCAAGTCGTTCTTTTTCAATGCGCTCTTCCAGCAGCAGTGTTTTCTGAATGGAGAGCAAAGCGAGGTTACCCAGCGACTGCAGGAAGTTAAAATCGGATTCCGAATACGGTTCGCCATTGGCGCGCGGGCCAATGCCAACTACGGCTAGTTTTTCATCTTGAAAGTAAAGGCCGAGCAGCGCGCAAATATCATTCTTTTGCAGAAATGGAATTTGCTCGCGCAGCTCATCATCCACCGAGACGATATCCTGCTCTAGCGAAAAAAGGGTGTTAATCTCCTTTTGTGAAAGAGTTTCTTTAATGCTGTTGGTAGCCACCATCGTGCGGCGTTCATCCTGTTCTAGCAGGAAAAAGAACCTGCGAATAAGCATTTGGCCGAGCATGGCAAATTTGAAAACGCGAATAATCTCATCGCGATCAACCATGCGATTAAAGTCTTTGCTTAAATCGAGCAGGGTGTTAAGTTCGTAAATTTTCCGATCAAGCCGGCGATTAGTCTGTTTTAGTTCGGTAAACATGCGCGAATTGGCTATAGCTACCGAAGAAATAATGGTGAGACTTTCTACAAACTCAATTTCGTGCTCCTTAAGTGAAGATTTATCGCCTTTTGAGCCAAGGCATAAAAACCCGATGTGGTTGCTGCGGGTTTGCAGGTTAAAAAGCGTGCAGCTGTTATCGCCTTCTATAAGCTCCGGAATATCAAACTCATCAGAACCGCACTGTATTACTGAGTGCTCCTGCACTTTTGAAAGGTCGCTGAAGGTGACCTTTTCGCCCTCATCCAAGCACTTCTTACCCTTCGACCGGGAGACGGTGTAGTGGTTGTGTGCGGGTTCGAAAAGCAAAACCATGCCCCGGCCTACCATCAGTTTGCCCATGGTAATGAGCAGCAGGTTGTTGAGCACAAAGTCCATATCGTGGGACTCTGCCAGCATGCGCGAGGTTTCCAGGAGAGTGCGCAGCTCAAAGCGTGAATGCTTTTCTTTGGATGGGGAAAGGGAGTTTGCCACGATATTAGCGTTTTTTAGTCATCCGGATTTCATTGCGCGGCCCTTGCTGCGAGTAGTTGACGTCATCCATAAGCTGCCGGATTAAATATACGCCCACACCGCCGCGTTTTTTCTGGCGAATTTTTTCTTCTACATCCGGCTCGCGGTAATTTTCCATGGAAAACGATTTGCCGGTATCGAACAGCGAAATACTGAATGTATTGTGGTTTTCGCTGAGAGCAATTTTTACCGATTGGTTCTCGTCGTTTTCGTATGCGTGTTTAATAATGTTGGTAAAAGCTTCATCAACGGCCAGCCGCATGTCAGATATTTCCTCTTTTTTGAAACCAAACGTAGATGCGTGCTTGGCCACAAAATTGCGTACTTGCGCCAGGTTTTCCGTAGACGCCTGTACCGTCATGGTATGTTTCGTATCAGGGGTAGCCACGGTTAGCTATTGGTTGATGATGAATGATTAAACTTCTTGACGGCATCCTGCTCATCTTCAAGAATATCATATAAAGTGGGAAAGCCCAGCAAGTCGAACACGTTATAAACTTTTTTGTTCATATTGGTGAGCTTGATATCACCACCCAGCTCGCGTACATCTTCAATATAGGCCATAAAAACACCGAGGCCCGCGCTGGCAATGTAGTCGAGATCGTCGAAGTTGACGATAATCTGGTGATTATTTTGTTCTATTAGACTTTTCAGGGAATCTTCGAGTTGAGAGGCTGTGTGTGCATCAAGTTCGCCGTCAAGAACCAGCACATCGTAGGAATCAATCTTCCTGTGCGTGATATTGAAATTTTTCATTGCGCAAAAATTAGTATTGGGTATTCAATAACTGAATGTATAAAGCAATTTGAATATATAAAATTGAAACGGGATATGATTAATTAAAACCAACCACTCAACTTGCATTATTACGAAGAAAGAAAGGGAAAGATTCAAAAAAATAAGCCCCTACACCTATCAAGTGTAAGGGCCTGACTATTCATCAAGAGAGACGCTACTTGAGCGCATATCAAGGTAAAAAAACCGCAATTAGTAAACAAATATTTATTCAATTTACCGCCTTTTACGTAGGCCAAAATCAGCTATAGCTTGCTCAAATCCGTTTTTTTGGAAAGAAAGCTTACCGTTGCTGAAATAACATCCTGCACGGCATTGGATAACAGAGAACTGCAAATTACGTGCGAGTTAGCCTCGGGAAAGTTCTTGAGTAGAACGTCTTCGGGCGGGGTGCCCAGCTGCTGAGCCATTCGTTTAATAGCACTGGTTGATACCACGCGATCGTGCTCTTTTTCGTTCTTGTAGTAATACCCTAAAAATGCGGGGCAGCGCACGTTGGCCAGCACGTTCGAGCGCGTAATTTGCTGCACAGTTTCCCCCAGAGCCAAAGCCCCGTTGAGATGGTATGAGTGGTACCAAATATTTTTTGTAGCTGGGGTGAATGGGTCTTCCTGCCGGATTAAGAAATTTTTGCCCGGAAATAGGGAAAGCAGCTTTCGGCTGAGACTATTTTCGAGTAATAGTGAACGAATGCCGTAAAAATGAACCAGTGGAGAGTAAAGTACGAGTGCAGCAACAGACGGTGCGTAGCTTTGTGAAGCTGCCAGGTACGCTGCCAGCGCTCCGCCGGTGGAGGTACCCATTATAATAACGCGGTCGCCCAGCCTCTGGCCGATACGCAGTGCATCTACTGCCGATTGAATAAGGTTTTCTGGGTTAAATCGGAGAGCCGTTTTTTTGTTATCTGCCCATGTCCGTACAGCCTTGAAAGGTAAAGGTTGCATCCGAGCTGTTCGGCCACCCTTGTATGCACCGGATGACCTTCGGGGTGGCTCGCTTTGAAGCCATGCAGGTAGACAATGGAATAGGGCGTAGGTTGTTTTTTTCCGCATCATGCCAAACAATTTGAGCACGGGCCCGCTTTTCAACGGTTCGTGCAGTTTTTCGTGATCGGCTATAATTTCCTCCAGATGATGGCCATCTTTCGGAAGTTGGTCCGGAATTAAAGAAAACATTGCGCAAATAAGAGCTAGTTGGCGGTGGTTATCCACGAATTGGTTTGGTGCTCTTCCCGCAGTTCTTGCTGCAGCTTTTGTGCCATTTCGCGGCTGTCAACCCGTCCAATGCGAACACGAAACCATACGTCGCCGGTTGCTTCATTTCCGTGCTGCACAATGTAAGCATTTTCGTAGCCGCGTTCTTGCCAACTGTTGGCTTCTTGCTGGGCTTTTACCTGCGATCGCCACGAGGCAACCTGCACCGTAAAACGGCCGTTTTCGGTAAATGTAATAGTCGATTCATCTTCTTGGGCTTGCCCGGCGCTGTCGGCACGTGCCTGGGCAAGGCTGTCTTCTCGCTGCTGGCGCACCTGCTGCAAAGAGTCTTGGCGAGCTTGCTCAAGAGAATCTTGGCGGGCCTGCTCACGCTGCCGCTGTTCCTCTTCTGAAGGGCCACACCCTGCAATTAAAATGGCCATCAGAAACAAAATACCGGAATATTGAATTGCGTATTTCATAATGGATATGCTAAGATTAACCTTTTTATCAAACTATACTTAACCGTATGAATATGAAAGCTATAATCTTTAACGAACAAAAATTAATTTTGTTCATAAATAATGCAGCGGTTACTTTTATAGGACTTATGTAGCGCAAATATTGAAAATTATTGTTAACCAAATTCTTTGTGATATGAGTTTATTAGGACTTTTATTATTACTGTTGATTGCAGCAGTTTGCGGATCTATTGGACAAGCTATCGCAGGATATTCGCTGGGTGGATGCCTGGTTTCTATCGTGGTTGGTTTTATCGGCGCGCTTATTGGTACGTGGCTGGCCGG
>NNSL01000245.1 GCA_003123965.1 Balneolaceae bacterium SMO_bin1 | reverse complement strand
ACTGTAAGGCAGGGTTCAGATGATCCCTGCTTTTGGATGCGGACTCCTTTTGGAACTTCCAATCATGTTCATGCATTCAAGTCATGTAAATCTGAACAAAGCAATTATTTATTTTGGCAAGATTAGATGCAGATAAGCTTTACCGAACGTGTAAACCAGAACAGTTTGATTTCGAAACTACAGATGAGATTGAGGATTCTTCGACCATAATTGGTCAAGACCGTTTGTCGTCATCGCTGGAGTTTGGTTTTGAAATGGAAGACGGCGGGTATAATATTTTCGCGCTCGGTTCTAATCAGACTAACAAGCGGGAGCATCTAACGCACTTCTTTGAGGAAAAATCGGCTGGCCAGCAAACCCCGCCCGATATTTGCTATGTAAATAACTTTGATGATCTGTACACGCCAAATGTACTAAAACTACCGGCTGGTCGTGGTTGCGAACTAAAAAAAGCGATGGACCAGCTTATTGAAGACTTAGTGCCTACCCTGACATCTGCTTTTGAGACCGAAGAGTACCAAAACCGGCAACAAGCACTGCAGAACAAAATACAGGAAGAGCAGGACCAAACGTTTGAGGACCTGCAGGAAAAAGCCAAGGAAAAAGGTCTGGCGATGGTTCGCACGCCGGCGGGCTTCTCATTTGCGCCGCTCAAAGAAAACGGCGACATGATGAAGGAAGAAGAGGTTAAAGAGCTCTCTGAGGAAGAACGCAAGGAACTTGAAGAAAAAACACAGGAGCTGCAGGAGGAACTGCAAAAGCTGATTCAAAAGATGCCGGCCAACCGGCGTAAGGTGCGCGAGCGAAAAAAAGAGCTGGACAAAGAGATTGCCACGTATGCCATCAAGGATCTGTTCAAAGAAATCCGTAATAAATTTTCTGATTTAGATAAAGTTCAAGATTTCCTTGATGAGGTTGAGCTTGATATCGTAGAGAATGTGCAATCCATCATGGGCAACCAGAATCAGCAGGGTCAAGGGAACCAGCTGGCGCAGATGCTTGGCGGACAACAGCAACAGCAGCCGCAGCGGGGCTCCGACAATCCCGTCCTCGACCGCTATCGTGTTAACGTGCTCGTGGACAATAACGAAACCGAGGGCGCGCCCGTGATTTACGAAGATAACCCCAGTTACAAAAACTTGATTGGCCGCGTTGAGTACCAGTCTAAAATGGGCGCACTTTCCACTAATTTTAACTTAATCAAGCCCGGTGCACTGCATCGAGCCAACGGCGGCTATCTCATTCTTGATGCCCGCCAGGTACTACTTGAACCTTTTGCATGGGAAGGTTTGAAACGTGCGCTAAAATCGGGGGTACTTAAAATAGAATCGTTTGGGGAGTCGTATCGTGCTATTAGCACCGTTTCACTAGAACCAGAACCCATCGATCTTGATGTAAAAATTATTCTGCAGGGCGAACGCCTGCTTTATTATCTGCTCTGTGAACACGACCACGAATTTCAAAAATTATTCAAGGTCGAAGCCGATTTTGAAGATGAAATCGATCGCTCGGAAGAAAATCACCGCCGATATGCACAGTTGTTAGCGGGATTAATCAAACAGAAAGAACTTCGCCCTTTCGATAACAGCGCCGTTGCGCGAGTTATTGAGCAAGGTTCCCGGCTGGTTAGCGATAATGAAAAACTGACGGCAAAAACCAACGAAATTGGCGACCTGCTGCGAGAGGCCAACTACTGGGCAGGCAAAAACGAACATGAACATGTGCAATACGAAGATGTAGAAAAGGCGATTGAAGAAAAAATCTATCGTTCTGCGCGCATTCGCGATAAAGTGCAAGAAAGCATCACGCGCGATACGATATTTATTGATACCGAAGGGGAAGAAATTGGTCAGGTAAATGGCCTGTCAGTTGCGAAAATAGGGAACCTCATGTTCGGGCGACCGAATCGCATTACCGCCCGCGTACAGCTTGGCAAAGGTGAAATTATTGACATTGAACGTGAAGTGGATATGAGCGGCCCCATTCACTCTAAAGGAGTACTAATTTTGAAAGGTTTTCTGGGTGAACGGTACGCCAGCCAGCGGCCGCTTTCGCTCTCGGCCAGCTTGGTTTTTGAGCAATCGTACTCTAATATCGACGGCGACAGCGCTTCTTCTGCCGAGCTTTATGCTTTACTCTCAGCCATTGGTGATATTCCATTAAAACAGTCCTTCAGCGTTACAGGCTCAGTAAACCAGCATGGCAAAGTGCAGCCCATCGGCGGAGTGAATGAGAAGATCGAAGGCTTCTTCGACATCTGTAATGAGCGCGGACTTACCGGCGAACAAGGCGTGCTGATCCCCAAAGCAAATGAAAAAAAATCTGATGCTCCGCAACGATGTAGTCGAAAGCCGTGCAGGCCGATAAGTTCCATATTTACTCGGTAGAGACTATAGATGAGGGCATGGAACTGTTAACAGATATGGAAATGGGAGAACAGCGCGCCGACGGCTCTTACCCGAAAGGCACAATCAACAACATTATTACCGATAAACTTAATCAATTAGCAGATCGGCGAATTGCATTTGCTAAATCTGCCGAAGATGGACGCGAGTAATTATGGCTGACAATCAGGATCGCAGCATTCTATTTAGACGAATTCTGGTGGCTGTAGACACCTCGGAAACGAGCCGCGCCGCACTGGAATCGGCGGCCGCACTTGCCCGAATTATGGAAAGCGAAATTCGCGGCTTGTTCGTACACGAGGAACACTGGAATCAAATCAGCCGGTTGCCAACAGTTCAAACTGTAAACGAGCTTACGGGCGAAACGCAGGGGTTTGAACAAGATGCCTTGAAACATCAACTCGAAACTCTCGAAAGCCGGCTCAGGCAACAGTTGAAATATATCAGCCGCAGGAATGAGGTGAGCCACTCATGGCAAAGCGTGCACGGCCGCGTAGCCGAGAAAGTGCTCGAGGCTGCAAAAGATGCCGATTTGATTACGATTGGTCGGCGTGGGCGATCTTATAAATCACGCAATAAGCTTGGTTCAACGGCGAAAGCCGTTATACGTAAAGCAGAAAAACCGGTGCTTATTCTTAAAGAACGCCTAAATCTTCGCCATTCAATAACCGCCGTTTATGATGCTTCTGAAGAAAGTCATAACGGTTTGCGACTTGCGCTCTCACTCGCAAAAGAGAACCGGTCCCAGCTCACTATTATTGTTGTTAAACACGAGCAGACCGATAGCGAGCGCGATACCGATTTAGAGCAGCTAATTGATGATGCGCAAATTCGGATTCGCGTTAAAGTGATGAAAAAGCCCAACCTTCGTGATTTTGTTAATACCATTAATTCTCAGCCTTCAGGTCTCATAGTTATACCCAAGAATCAACCTTTTTTACAGGAGGGCTCGATGGAAATTATGCTTACCTATATTCTTTCTCCGGTATTGATGATGACCTGAGCCTGCAGATGGGTCATCACTTATTCTTTATTTGATTCTATTAATCCCTCCACTGGGGAATTGTGAGCTTAAGCGCAAAACAGTAGAAAAAAAATAGCCCTATTATGGAGTAATTAACTACGAAACTCCACATGCTGCCGCTCAAAAAAATTGAACTTAAAATGCCGGGCATTAAAATCAGAACTGCGAAAGAACCAAGCCATCCAAACCGTTTTTCTTTAAGCAGCACATACACCATGTAGGGCACAAATATTATAATGGCGATGCCGAGCAGGTAAAATGCAAAACCATAGAAAAAGCTTACCATAAACAGCGTACCTGCCGACAACTCATAGTTCAGCCACCGTTCAAGCCGGTCGAGCCGTGGGTTGTATCTATAAATGGGTTTTGTCATAAAATCCTACTCCGGCATCATAGACTGTACATCCGTGGCACCCCAGTACCAAATGATGAATGCGAATATAATCAACAATATAAACCAGGTGGCAATGGCTATACGGGTTGCTTTCTTTGCTTTCTTTTCATCCCACCAATTCCGAGGCCGCACCCCCTGCACGAGAAATGTAAGTACACCGGCTAAATTAATACAGATCAGGTTCGTAAAAGTTAAAATTCCAGCTCCTATCGCTAGCCGGGTATAACCTGCCCCAAGCAAGAGCCCAACATCAACCAACGGCGGCAGCAAAGCAACAGCTACCATTACGCCAACAATGGTTCCAGGTACACCCCGCGTAAAAGCCAGTACTCCAGCACTACCCGCAGCCAATGCAATAATAATATGTTCAAGACTTACCATAGTTCGGCTAATTATTTGGTCGGAACTTATATCCACCGTAAGCACCAACCCCATTAGCAAAGCTACCCCAAGTGCAGCGAACAGGCCGGTAGCATTCGCCTTTAACGAATTGAGGCCCAGATCAACATCACCCAGTGTAATAGCCAGAGCCAGCGATACGTTTGGAGCAAGCAGCGGCGCTATAACCATGGCTCCGATCACCGTTGCAACATCATCAAGAATCATTCCTACGCCGGCCACAAGTGTTGAAAGCACCACCATGCTTATGTACACCGGAGATAATTTGGCGCTGCTGGTAATATCAGAATAAAGTTCTTCGCGACTAACTCGTCCAGGCCCTTCAGATTCGGTTTCGCTTACCTCTTCGTCTTCAGTTTCTGGGCGGGGAATTGTCGCCTCTACTGCATACAGCATAATGCGAAACCCCTCTGCACCACCAAACTTCTCGCTCAACTTATCCGAAACTGTTTCGGTTTGCTCCACGCTAAGCAAGGCCCGCAGCACCGTGCGATCATCTTCCCAATTATCTACCCACATGCCAATGATGTTTTCATCCTTAAGCATATCGCGGGCTTCCTGTGCAGTTTGGGTAGGAGCAACAAGCTCCAGCATTCGTAGATCCATATTAAAAGCAGTGGAAAAAATTAATTTTGTAAAGGGTACAAAGGTTCAAGCAAATAAAAAAGTGACGCCTGCAGTGTTCGTTATTTTGTTGTTAATCCAATTTGTCAACTCCATTCTCTGCCTTATATTTGGTCAAAGCAATAGAAATTCAGCTCTCTCATATGGCATCCTCCAACAAAGGCAGATCAAGACTCTTATTCTGGGTCGGTATCATCACATTTTTTATAATTCTAACAGCCGCATTCTCCGACTGGATTGTAGAGTGGTTATGGCTTGAAAGCCTCGGCTACGACCAAGTTTTCTGGACTATCAAAGGCACGCAGTTCCTGCTTTTCTTTGGAGCATTAATTGTTTCGCTGCTTTATGTATTGCCCAACCTCTACTTTTTGAGCAAGCGTATACCCTATATAGACTTAAACCTGGGACGCACTCCATTTGGGCAGGTTAACTTAACCCGTTTCAGCAATCGGCAAATTCGCAAGTACTTATACACGGCCGGCAGCATGCTTTGTGTATTTTTTTCATTCGCATTTTTCATGCGCTGGGATGCCTATTTCCGCTTCCATTGGAACGAGCTTGTTGGCAGCACCGATCCTATTTTCGGTCACGATATCGGTTTTTACCTGTTCCGATTGCCTTTTATAGAAACCATACAGAACAGCCTGATTGTGCTCGTCTTTTTTGTGACCCTCATTTTACTGGTGCTTTATCTGGCTACAGGTGCGCTTTCGCTGGAGAAATCAGAATCCGACTCCAACGTACAGGTATCTCCGCCCGTACGTAAGCACATAAGCATTAATATTGGCATTTGGCTTCTGCTGCTTAGCTGGGGATTTTACCTTGAGCGCTACGCTTTATTATACGATACGACTGGTGTTGTTTTTGGAGCCGGCTACACTGATATAACGGTGGTACTACCCGTATTATGGGTGATGGCCATTGGCTGCCTGCTGCTTTCGGGCATCGCCTTTTTTCAAACTTTCCGGTCTCGTTTTGGGTGGTTATTTAAGGGTGGTTTAATCATGCTGGCCATCAGCATTGTTGGTCAAATACTGCTCCCTCCGGCCATTCAAAAATTTTCGGTTGAACCAAATGAGCTTGATCTTGAAACCCCCTATTTGGAAAATAATATTGATCTGACCCGCCAGGCATATGATCTGGATACGTTCAATGAACGCAATTACAATGCTGATGACACCCTGACCTTTTCAACCATTCAGGACAATATTTCCACTCTCCAGAATATCCGCCTCTGGGATCCCCGGCTCATCATTCAAACGTACCGCCAGCTGCAGGAAATTCGGCTCTATTACCAGTTTTTTAATGTACACCTAGATCGCTATCAAACCAGCGAAGGCTACAAACAAATGATGGTTGCAGCCCGCGAGCTCTCCTCAGAATTGCCTGAACAGGCGCAAACGTGGGTGAACCAACACCTGCAGTATACCCACGGCTACGGTCTGGTAATGAGCCCCGTGGCAGAAATTGGTCCACAGGGCGATCCCCGGCTCGTCATTAAAGACTTGCCCCCCGTTTCAGAAGATCCGGCTCTTAACACCGAGCAGGCGGCCATATACTATGGCGAAAATGATCCGGATTACAAACTTGTAAATACTGATGTGCAAGAACTTGATTACCCGCGGGGCGATCAAAACGTATACACCAATTACGAAGGCACCGGCGGCGTTTCAATAGACGGTTTTTTTGAGCAGCTGCTTTTGCATGGGAATTTGGCGACTTTAACCTTCTTCTAACCGACTATCTGCGCGAGGGCAGCAAAATCCAGTTTTGGAAAAACATTCAGAGCCGCGTTAAGAAAATAGCTCCCTTCTTGCAGCTACAGGATGATCCGTACCTCGTACTCAGCGAAGGCAAACTATACTGGATTCAAGATGCCTATACGACTTCAGAAGATTTTCCCTATTCCGAATCTTTTGAGGGCCAATACAACTACATCCGCAATTCGGTAAAGATTGTGGTTGATGCCTACAACGGAAGCGTTGATTTTTACGTCGCTGATGAAGAGGATCCCATACTTAATGTGTACCGCGATATTTTCCCAATCTGTTTGAACCGCTTGACGCAATGCCCGGAAACCTGAAACAGCACGTACGGTACCCCGAGCAACTGTTCAAAGTACAGATGGATATTTACAATAAGTATCACATGACCACACCCCAGGTGTTTTACAACAACGAAGACCTGTGGACGCGGCCCAACGAAAAGTACGGCGGCCAGCAGATAAAAATGGAACCGTATTATATTTTAACCAAGTTGCCCGGCGAAGAAGAGCTGCAGTATTTGCTCATTAGTCCGCTTACGCCCAACAATAGGGATAATATGATTTCATGGATGGCCGCTAAATCCGACTTCCCCGAATATGGACAAGTTGAAGTGTTTGAGCTGCCGAAAGAGCGCCTGTTCCTCGGTCCCGCGCAAATTGAAGCCAAAATTGACCAGGATACCGAAATATCACGGCAGCTGGCTCTCTGGGATCAGCGCGGCTCGCGGGTAATTCGCGGCAACCTTATGATTATCCCTCTTGCCAATTCATTTATATATGTTGAACCGGTGTTTCTTATCGCTGAAGGCGTGGACATTCCGCAGCTGCAGCGAGTCATCGTTACCGCCGGTGAGCGGGTAGTGATGGAGCCTACGCTTGACCTTGCTATTGAAGCTCTCTTTGGAAAGGCTCCCGAAGAGCGCATTTCTGAAGTAACTCCAACTACCGTACCGGTACAGCAAGATACACTGCGGCAACCCCAGCCGCCGGCTCCGCAAACCCAGCAGCTGGAGGAATTCAGAACGCTATGGCAAGAACTACAAACCGCCCTGCAAAACAGCGACTGGGAAACATTTGGCCAACGAATGCAGGAAATTCAAGACCTGCTTGATGAGCAGTAGGCCATATTACCATCAACCAAAACCTAACAGGTTATTTGTATGGCTGAATTAAAAACCAAACCCAACCAACAAAGCGTTACCGACTTTTTAAACGCCATTGAAAGTGAACAAAAACGCAACGATAGCTTTGAGCTGCTGGATCTTATGAAAAGCATAACCAATTGCGAGCCCAAAATGTGGGGCGACAGTATTATTGGTTTTGGCAGCTATCATTATGTCTACGATAGCGGACGTGAAGGCGATTGGTTTCTTACGGGATTTTCGCCCCGAAAACGTAATTTTAGCCTTTATATCATGGCCGGCTTTACCCGATATCAAGAACTCCTGAATCAACTTGGGAAGCACAAAACCGGCAAATCGTGTTTGTATATAAACAAGCTTGAAGACATTGACCTCAATATTCTACAGGAACTTATTGAAGAATCGGTGAAATACATGAGAGATAAGTATGAGACTTCTACCTGAGAAATTGCCGGACATCTAACTAATAATTCTTCCCGGATTTATGAGTTCAAGCAAGCGATATCGTGAAACGTTTAAGATTCGGGCATCAGAAGTTTCACCAGAAGGTCAAGTAACATTACCTGCCATTTGTTACCTGTTACAGGAAGTTGCGGGAAATAACGCACTTGAACTCAATTTTGATATCTCGCAACTAAATGAGCAAAACCTCACCTGGATATTGCACCGGCTGCACCTGCAGATTGATCAACTGCCCGAATGGAGAGACACCATCACCATAGAAACATGGCCCACCGGTGGCGACCAGCTACGCGCCTATCGCGACTTTCGTATTCTCGATAATACCGGTAATGAAATTGGGCGCTGCCTCAGCTATTGGCTTATGCTCGATTTAGATACACGGCGCCCGGTGCGTATTCCGGATGAAATTTTAGCGATGGCCCCCAGCCAGAGCGAACATGTGCTGGAGATAAAAAAAGAGCGCCTAAACGTTAATTCGGATATTCCAAATAACTCAAGAAGATTTCACGTAAGGCGCAGTGATCTGGATATGAATCGGCATGTGAATAATGTAAAGTATATTGAATGGGCACTGGCGACACTGGAACACCCTCATACCATCCGTGAAATTGACATCGAATTTCGATCAGAATGTAGCGTGGGTGATACGGTAGAATCAAAATTGATGGGCTTAAAAAAGCCTGAGAATCTGCACCAGCTGTGCCGTCTTGAAGACGAAAAAATCGTAGCTGTCGCAAGATCAACCAGATAGCAAATGGTCACCCGATAGGTCACTCAAATCACTGCAACCTTTACTAAATTAATAAAAAAATCCCCTCGTACGCTTGGTACAAGGGGATTATAAATCAAATAGTGGAGGTGCGGGGAATCGAACCCCGGTCCGAAGTGGTATATCGTTCAAGCATCTACATGCTTAGTTACCGAATTGAGATTCACCTGAAGCGACGCTCGGTAACAAACAACTCCAGGCTATTCTGTTTAGAGTTTACGCAGCACCTGACAGACGGCAGCATGCTACGCTATCCTATCATAGTCGACGTTGCAACGGCACTGACAGGCAAGAAGCCGAGGCAACGGCAAAGCTGCGTTACGCAGCTAAGCGGTAAGAGTAATTGTTGTCAATTACATATCTGCATGATGGTTTTGACGAGACACATCGCTCGAACTCGGCATGCAGCCTGCGATTCTACTCACTCCGTCGAATCCATTACACCCCCAAAATGTGAAAGAACGTTGTTGTTCCGTTCAACCAATATAGCAATTTATTAACGGTTTATCAGACCTGTTTATTGTCTTCAAGTACTATTTCCCGGGCGGGTGCACGCATGTTGTAGTTCGAGCTCATAACATGTCCGTACGCCCCGGTATTGGCGATACAGATAATATCGCCCTCTTCTGACTCGGGGAAGCGACGGTCAATTCCCAGCTTGTCTCCCGATTCGCAAATGGGTCCAACAATATTCACATTCTGGCTGGCGGGCTGATCCAGCTTACTCAGATTTGCAATGGTGTGGCTGGCACCATATAACGCCGGACGAATCAGCGAATTCATACCGGTTTCCACACCTACATACCGCACAGTACCCTTGCCTTTCAGCTGGGTGATGGGCGTGAGAAGCACGCCGGCTGTGGCCGTTAAAAAGCGGCCGGGTTCAATCCAAAGTTCATACTCCGGGTACGCCTTTTTGAATTCCTGCAGCAGCTCATCAACACGGGGCAGGTCAAGCTGGTCTTGGGTTTCATTTTCCTGAATACCAAAACCGCCGCCAAGATCAAGCACTTCAACACCGCCCAGCTTTTCGGCCACTTCGTGCAAAATAATTGCGGTTTCTTTCCAAAGGCTCTCATCTTTGATGCCGCTCCCCGTATGCGCATGCAACCCTTTAACGGTGGCGCCGATCTCATCAACAATGCGTTTAACCTCCTCAATTTCAAACTGCGGGATGCCAAACTTGGAATGAATGCCGCCCGTTTTTACGTGCTTGTGATGCCCCTGCCCCTGGCCGGGATCAATGCGGAGGAAAAACGCACGCTCGGCGAATAGGTCGGGCCATTGCCGCAACGGATAAATATTATCCAGCGTTACATGTACCCCATACTCAAAACCTTTTTCGTACTCGCTTCGTGGGGCAAAGTTAGGCGTAAACAAAATCCGGCTGCGTTCAATATCGGGAAACAGGTTCAATACCCGCTCTACTTCACCAATTGAAACGCATTCAAAACCCATCTCCGAATTATAAAACTCTTGCAGTACTTGCTCATTTGCATTGGCTTTCATGGCGTAAAAATAGCGATCAATGGACTTTAGCTGCTTAATTTTACCAATATTAGCTTGTATTTCATTGGTGCTATAAACGTAGACTGATCCCTCTTTTTTGGCCAACGCCAGCAGTTCTTCGCGCTGTGTATTCCACCATGGGGTGATGGACGTTTCGCGCTGGTCTTGTTCTTCCATTAGTTCCGACCACGAGCGTCCGAATGCAAAGCTGGTCTGTGTTTTGGTAATCACCTGTTCGTGCAATTGACGCAGCAAACGGTCGGCTTGGTCAGCAGCCACCACAAAGGTGAAGTTCAGATCATTGGCCGCCTGACTTACAAGGTAAATCTGGTGCTCCCGAAATACTTCGAATGCATCACCCAGGCGGTGCAAAATAGTGCGAATATGACGCCCAAGCAGGCTTACGGCCGATACAGAGTCGATAACTTCAACATTGCAATATTCGCTGAGTTCCTCCGTGAAATCATCGCGGACTTGATTGAAATGCGTATTTAGGCTTTGGTCGAGTGATACAGTAATGTTTGATTCGGAAGTGGATATAAGATCAATTGAAAGCCCATATTGCTTGAATACATCGAACGCATCAGCCAGAAAGCCCACCTGCTGCCACATGCCCAGCGATTCCATGCTTACTAAAGTTATATTTTGGCGAACAGCTACCGTTTTTACGGCCCCTTCGTCGTCAGAAACTTTATCTGTTATAATAGTGCCCTCCAGCTCAGGTCGGTGCGTACAGCGCACATGAATGGGTATATTGTGCCGCCGGGCCGGATAAATGCATCGCGGGTGCAATACTTTGGCACCATTTGTAGCAATTTCCTGAGCCTCTTCATAACTGAGATGCTTCAGCAGCCGCGCCGATGGAATGAGGTTTGGGTTCGCTGAAAAAAGGCCGGGCACATCTGTCCAAATTTCCAGGCGTTCGGCACTTAATTTAGCCGCAAAATATGCTGCCGATACATCGGAACCGCCCCGGCCGAGCAGCACCGTTTTGTCTTCATCATCGCTGGCAATAAATCCCTGCGTTAAAATAACTTCGCCGGATTCAGCAAGTGTTTTCCGCAAGCTTCGATCTTGCTCTACATCACAGGTAGCCGATAAGATAAGTCGCTCTTGCGAAGCATTTTTCTGCGGTACACTTTTAAGTAATTTACGCGCGTCTTTCCACTGCGTTTGGCATCCCTGTTTATTCAAATAGGCACTTCCCAGTGTGGTCGCCATTAATTCGCCGAGCGCCAGCAATCGCGCTTCAACCCGCGGCCCAACGTCACCAATCAGCACAATACCATTACTGATGTTTTCGAGTTCATTAAAGTAATCAGCGAGTAATTCATGACCGTTCAAATCAAGATCCCGCGCCAGAGCTAAATGTTGCTCTTTAATTTGTTCGACAATAGGCCCGGCTTGCTCGGCTTTTGTTTCGTGAATCAGCTGCTGAAGCAGGTTTGATACCCCTTTTAGCGCGGAATGCACAATACAGATAGCGTACCCCTCCTGCTTCTTAGCATTGATTACGTCAGCAATTTGTTCCCAATTCTGTTTAGATGAAACACTGGTACCTCCAAATTTGAGTACCAGCCATGGTCTGTTTTTAGGCATTACGAGTATATTCAAGAATTATAAATCGAAGGGCGTGAATATACCCAGATAATCGATAAGATAAGAACAGTTTCCGCATCAAAAACTCGTTCCATCACCTTAAAATCGTACAGCTTGCGGGGCGCAGCAAGCAGGTATTTTTTTTCTCCCAATCTCAAAACCCTTTCAGATCGTCTAAAAGAGGCTTTCCCAGCAGTATCACTTAAGTATTCAATAAATATGAAGTTAATAAATCCGATTTAGGTTTTTAGCCGTACATATCAACAGATAGATGAAGGAAAGTGACCAAACTGTTGAATAAAATCTAAATTAAAGCTAGATATTATGAGTGACTATAAAAAAGAAAACAATTCTGCCGAATCGGCGCCGCAAGGAAACGGCTCTTCGTTTTCACGGAAAAAATTTCTGAAGTACGCCGGTGCATCTGCTCTCTCCGCCGCTACACTGGGGTTGGTGGGATGCGATGCTGACGATGGACCCGTTGGTCCTGATCCTGACCCCATGCCGGATGCCGTAAATCTTGGAACCGGCGATGTAGGTATTTTAAACTATGCCTTTGCACTGGAACAGCTAGAAGCCGCCTTCTACATTCAGGTATTGGATAATCGCTACTCCGGTATGACGGACGCCGAGGTGAATATTCTTGGTGATATCCGCGACCATGAAATTGCGCACCGCGACTGGTTTAGCGCTGTTATTGAAGCGCGCGCCGGTGCCGATGCCCGCATTCCGGGATTAACACCCAATTTCGACAGCATTGACTTTAGTGACCGAACCTCGGTGCTGCAAACTGCGCAGGTTTTAGAAGATACCGGGGTTTCAGCCTATAATGGTGCCGGTCATCTAATATCTACCGATGGCAACGGACCTGGCTACCTGCTGCAAGCCGGAAAGATTGTATCTGTAGAAGCACGTCATGCTTCATCAATCCGTAATCTCCTGCAGTCCGATTCCTTTTATGGTACAATAACGGGTGATACAGCTTTAGATGCGGCCTTAAGTCCCGCTGATGTGCTGAGTGCTGCTGGTGGTTTTATTGAAAATGAGATTGATGCCAGCGGTCTGCCACAACCCGATGACGTGTATCTATAAGCATTCAATCAATTAATTTAACTCAAAGATATCTATTATGAATTTTTTAGATCTTATTAAAGAACTGGATACAGAAAATCTCGAAGGCGAAGACCAAGAACGTTTTCTGAGCCGCAAACAAGCAATCGGTAAAATGAGCAACTTCAGCAAAAAGCTGGCACTTTCAGCACTTCCGCTGGGAGCATTTGCAGCTTTTAGCAATGAAGCACAAGCTCAATCAACCGAAGATCTTGTTAACGTGCTAAACTTCGCATTAACCCTCGAATATCTCGAAAATGAGTACTACCAAACGGGCGTAAATACCACCGGGCTCATTCCAAGCGGTGATCCGTCTGCTATTTATTCTACCATTGCTGACCACGAGCAAGACCATGTGAACTTTCTGACGGACGTCATCAGCAATGTATTGGGCGGCACACCGGTTGAAAAGCCTGATTTTGATTTTACAGCCGGCGGAAATTTTGCCCCATTCGAAGATTACGCCACCTTCCTAACCTTATCACAGGCCTTTGAAGACACCGGCGTACGTGCTTATAAAGGGGCAAGCCGCAGCTGTACAAGGCAATAACCTGGTGCTGACACGTGCACTGCAAATTCACTCCGTTGAAGCACGCCACGCATCGCGGGTTCGAGAACTTCGCGGCCTTACTGGCTGGATTAGCGGACAACCTTCGGCCCAGCAAGTTCCACCCGCTGCGCAAGCCGTGTATGAGGGTGAAACAAACCGAACACAGGTTATTCCTGTCGACGGTACCTTAAGCGGTGATGGCGATGTTAGCGCGCAAAATATCGCCGAGGCGTGGGATGAACCTCTCACTATGGATGAGGTTAACACCATAGCCGGCCTCTTTATCCAGCAGTAAACACTTCTAACTATTATCAGGGAGCCTTTAGAAAAAGAGGCTCCCTTTTTTATTTATAGCAATTTCTTTCAAAAACATTGCGGCATGTAGCTATTGGCTTAGTGATTATCCTTCACAACACTTATTTTAGAGGCAACAACAATTCCATTGAAATTTCTTTCTCTTATGATTATTCCTATCGCCAGTGATCACGCTGGTTTCGAAGCCAAAGAAAAAGTAAAGAACCTGCTGGAAAAGCTCGGGCATATGCCGGTAGATTTTGGGACCCACTCGGATGAATCTGTAGATTATCCGGAATTTGCGGTTCAGGTTGCCGAAAAAATTGACGGCGGTGAGCATGAGCTCGGCATCCTTATTTGCGGCAGTGGCCAGGGCGTTTGCATGACAGCCAACAAGTATGCGAACGTGCGAGCGGCGTTAGTGTATGATAAACATTCAGCCGAAATGACACGCCGCCATAATGATGCTAATATTCTTTGCCTGCCGGGGCGGCGCCTGCAGGATGATGAACTAAAAGAGGTGGTTACCACCTGGCTCGAAACGGAATTTGAAGGTGGACGCCACGAACGCAGAGCTAAGAAAATCACGTCGCTCACGCAGTAACTTTTTACGTGCAGATCAACACAAAATTGCCAGAACAAATTCTTTCTAGCTATGAAATCATTATCGGAAAAAGATTCTCAAATTTTCGACCTGCTCGATGAAGAGCGCATGCGCCAAAACGAAAACCTGGAACTGATCGCATCCGAAAATTTTGCTTCACGGGCTGTTATGGAAGCGATGGGATCAACCCTAACCAATAAGTACGCCGAAGGCCTGCCCGGCAAGCGTTATTACGGCGGGTGCGAAGTGGTTGATAAAGTAGAGGAATTAGCACGTGAACGAGCCAAAAAACTGTTTGGCGCCGAGTGGGTTAATGTACAACCGCATTCCGGTGCACAGGCAAATGCCGCCGTGTACTTAAGTTTTATGGAACCCGGTGAAACACTACTGGGGCTCGATCTTTCTCATGGGGGGCATCTCACGCACGGGTCACCCGTAAACTTCTCGGGTATTTTATATAAATCGGAGTTTTACGGCGTTGATAGAGAAACCGGCCGTATTGATATGAATAAAGTGCGCGAAAAGGCAAAAGAAGTGCAGCCCAAGCTGATTTCAATCGGTGCCTCGGCCTATCCCCGCGATCTGGATTATGAAGCATTTCGCTCTATCGCCGACGAAGTTGGTGCCTACCTGTGGATGGATATGGCACATACGGCGGGCCTTATTGCAGCGGGCGTTTTAAATGACCCGCTACCCTATTGCCACGTAGTTACTACCACTACGCACAAAACGTTGCGCGGTCCACGTGGCGGCATGATTCTGCTCGGCAAAGACGGCGAAAACACCCTGGGCGTTACCGCGCGTAAATCTGGGCGGACAAAAAATTGGAGTGAAGTACTTGATTCGGCTGTATTTCCCGGTACGCAGGGCGGTCCTCTAATGCACGTTATTGCTGCAAAAGCAGTTTCTTTTAAAGAAGCGCTCCAAAAAGATTTTGAAGACTACCAGCACAACGTGCAGGCCAACGCCAAAATTATGGCAGAGGAGTTCAACAAGATGGATTACAATCTTGTTAGCGGCGGTACCGACAATCACCTTATTCTCGTAGACCTGCGCAACAAAGGGCTTACCGGCAAAAAAGCCGAACAGGCTCTGGAACAAGCAAACATTACGCTCAACAAAAATATGGTTCCTTTTGATGACGAAAGCCCGTTCGTCACCTCTGGAATCCGAATTGGATCCCCGGCGATGACTACCCGGGGATTTGATGAAGAAGCGTTTAAAAAAGTGGCAAGTCTGATTGATACGGTACTTCAGCAGCCCGATGACCAATCAACAATTAAGTCGGTTAAAGAGCAGGTGAAAGAATTGTGTGAGCAATACCCGCTCTACGATTTTGTGACAGCCTGATCAGTTATTCCGTTTGCGATTTCTTTGTTTCAACTGAATCTGATTGGCTGTTTTTTTCGTTCTTATTATTGTCATCGAGCTCTTTATTGGTTGCTTTTTTAAACTCGTTCATTCCTTCGCCGATACCGCGTGCAAGTTCCGGTATCTTTTTAGCACCGAAGAATAAAACGATGATAGCAACGAAAATGAGAATCTCTGTTGCGCCGAATGTACCCATAAGAGTAAGTATTGATTAGTTTAATTTGTTGTGGTTTAAAATACGAAATTTTTCCACTTATTAAGAGTTTATCAGAAAAACCGTACATTTGTCTGCGTTGATTATACCATACGGCTTTTTCATGAAATTGGATTAGTTTAAACCACATTTTCGGATCATTAATTTTCGAACTAAAAGAAAGGCATTTTGGAAGAACGTCAAATTAATGAAAGAAAATTCCGCCCAAGGCCGAACCAGTGCCGAACCGAACGGATAATATGTCGTTCCTGGATCATCTTGAAGAGTT
>NNSL01000234.1 GCA_003123965.1 Balneolaceae bacterium SMO_bin1 | reverse complement strand
GCTTCATCCACATCACACAGCGCATATATATTTTCGCCCAGCTCAGCTAGCGCATCGGTGTTGTTGCCTCCCATTCCTCCCACACCAATACAGGCAATATTCAGGGTATCGCTAGGCGCGGTATATCCCGGACCTCCCAGCACATGCCGGGGCACCACGAAAAATCCGGCGGTAGCCAATGCTGAATTTTTGAGGAAGCTTTTGCGCGAAATGCCGTTTGCCGAACTGGAGTTTGAGTCGTTATCACTCATAGAAATGGAAAATTGGTTGATGGCTGCGATGATTTAAAAGCTAATTTAAAAGCTTTGTGCTGAATAGCAAATCGCGAACCACCTCAAGCCGTCCATTTTGAGCCAAATAGGCACCAAGAGGTGTAAAATAATATTAACTTTACGCTACACTATCTGCTGTTCAATCCACTGTTCAAAAGCGTCTATGCGAGCATTAGACGCCTTGCCATAGTTTTTGTGCGCTCCGGCTCCGCTCCATTCACCTAGCATAAACTCCGGCTCTGCACTACTATCAGCCCTTTCTAATGTAAAAGTATTTTACTTTGTGGATATCTGCTGGCTTATGATTTTCAAGATCTGCCGGCAGAACAATGCCAACAAACTTGGCTTCGGGCGCAACAATCGTTTTAGGCAGGGTAATAAGAATCAACGGTTGGTCATTAAGCTGGCGCACGGCAACGTTAAAATGCTTGGGCGAAACATCCGTTTGCACCTGGTCATTGCATTGGGCTACCAGATCGCGGTACATGTCAGCCAGAAAATCGGTAGCCCGGGGTGATCGCATAATGTTATACATGGTTGATGGTTCACTCAACGCCAGTTGACGTAGTTTTTTATGCGCAAATAAATAGTGGCTTTCGCGTTTCATCGGGGCTTTTGACTGATGTTATAGTTAACTGTTCATGTACAATTTAATCATCTTGAAAAGCATCCTGGTTCAGCAGCACATCCCCAAAGGAAATTTCTTCACCTGCAAGAACCAAAATGGTAGTTGGGAGTCCTTTTAATCGCTGCTGAACTTTTTCGTAATACGCTGGAAAGTCATCTCCGGGCTCAGCCATTCCCATAAATATTAGGTCGGCATCCTGCGATGTTTCATGCAAGATTTCATCAAAGGAGCGCCCATTCGATACCATAACCTTGGCATTGGCTCCGGTTCGAATTTTATCAGCAATTTTAGAGATATTTCGTTGTGCATCGACTGCTGCATCTTTTGTATCGACAACCATTTTTAAATTTACTTCGGCATCCCACCACGAGCGGTCGCTCTGCAGTAAATAAGCGAGCACAATCATTAACCCACCATTACCACGCAACCCGCCCCACCAAATATCTATCTTTTTGCGGTCGCCAAATCCGTTTTCCTGATCATGCACGATCAACAGGTTGCGTCTTCGCTCGTAAAAAGTAGATATCATTTGGCAATACTCATCACGAATTTCCTCATTTTTACTATCACCCAATATTACCGTATTTGGCACCAATGCTCCAAGCCCGTAAGCGTCGACCAGACGTTCGGCTCCCTTAAATGCATCCGGTGCCGAAATTACACGAACGAGTCCCTGTATGCTTCGCTTAGCCAGAAAATCACGAATATTCTTTTCCATATTTTCTTGTCGCTCGGTGGTGATATCCAGGGACGAAAGTACTGTAGCAATGGTCATTAAGCCGCGATTATGAGTCAATGAAGAGGCAAAATCAATAAGGTGCCAGCGTTTAGTAGGTGCCCCCGAAAGCACTAACGGGTGAGGGCGCCAGTTTTTTGCTTCCGCGTCGTCGCCTAATCGCATCAGCCCGGCTCGGGTAATTGCCATCCAAATGCCACGGCGAACATCACCCCAGGCTGATTCAAGCTCGCGGCGTTCAAGCCAAATAAATATCACTACTACAAAGACGAAGGCTACGATCGTGGCTATCCAGTTAATCAAAAACATGACCGCCACGCACCCTACAGCACCAAGCAGCGACAGGCTCCAGTGTACTTTAAATTTGGGACGAAACGACGGGCTGCCCAGCAAGCGTTCGATGCCGGCAGTAACATTTAGCACGCCATAGGTGGTGAGAAAAAACATCGTCAATACGGGCGCAATGATGTTTAGATTTCCAAAATATACGGCAATTAAGGCTACGGCTAGTGTTAATGCCGTTCCCAGGCGGGGCGTGTCATCTTCGCCTTCGCCCCTGCCAAGCCACCGCATGCTCTTGGGTAAAACGCCATCGCGTGCAAGTGCTTGGAGTACGCGCGGAGCCCCCAAAATACTCCCCATTGCGCTGGAAAGTGTAGCGCCCCAAACCCCAATTAAAATAGCATCTCCCCAATACGATAACTGCCGCATAATGAGGGGATCGTTAATAAGTGTGAGTGCATCGGCACGATTGGCCAGCAATATGGGCAGTACCATGTATATCACGTACCCCACCCCAATGGCAGCAAAGGTACCGCGCGGTATGGACTTGGAGGGGTTTTCCAAATCACCCGACATATTAACGCCCGCCATAATGCCGGTGACGGCTGGGAAGAATACTGCGAATACCGTCCAGAAGCTTTCTGAGTTACGGTCCGCGGCTCCCCACATTTCTATATTCGATTGTTCAATGGGGCTGCCAAACGCCAGGGAGAGCAAGGATAATACAATACCAAACATGATAAAATATTGTGCTCGTATCGCTGCTTTAGCTGATATAAGTGCCAGAACAGCAACTGCAATAGTGGTAACCATACCCACCAGTTTAAAATCAAGCATGGGGAAAACCCCGACCACGCTTTCAGCAAAACCAACAGTATACAGAGCAACCGACAAGGCCTGGGCTAAATATAATGGAATACCAATTGCGCCACCCGACTCTATACCCAGTGAGCGACTGATCATATAATATGCTCCACCAATACGCACGCGTTGGTCGGTAGCTATAGCGGCGATTGAGAGCGCGGTTAAAAAGGTGATGAAAGTAGAAACCGTTACGATAATGAGGGTTCCAATCAAGCCAACATTACCCACAACCCACCCAAAACGCAGGTACATTATAACGCCAAGGATAGTAAGAATAGACGGAGTGAAAACACCGCCAAACGTACCTAAACCGCCTTTAGTTGAAGGCAAAACCTCGTCAATATTCGGCGCTTTACCTCCGAAGGGTGCTTTCATTACGCAACCTATTCATTCAAGTTAGTATCCTGTACAGGTGAGATTCCCAATGCCATCCCAATGCTTGTAACGGCAATAATTATGATGGCTAAATTAAGTCAATTTTGGCAAGCATTAAAAACCAAGTAGCGAAAACCTTACAGTTGATAGGTAATGGGCTCTTCTTCGCGGAAGTTGTAGAGCGTGAGCTGACGCAGCGAGTACCAGCCTGTCCAGTATTCACGCAGTGCCTGAATGTAAGCTCGTCGTGCCTGATCTTTTTCATTTTGGGCAATGAATAAATTGGTGATATCAATTCTTCCAATCAGGTAGCGGTTTTGAGCTACTTCATAACGCCGCTGGGCAATCGTATCTGATTGTGCTGCCAAAAGTACCTGATCGCGTAACTGTAAAAATTGACTTACTTGGTACTCTACTTCCTGCAAAAATTGCCGTCGCTGAAATTCTATGCTGTTAGCTACTTCGCGCTGTTGGTTGCGAGCGGCGTTTACTTGCGCACGTTGTTTACCCCAGTTAAATATGGGGATGTCAAAACCCAGCGTAAAAAATTGCCTGTTTTCGGGGTTACGGTATAAATCACGAAATTCGGTTGAGGTTTGATTTAGCCCGTAATTAGCTTGCAGAGTAGCCGAAAACCCGGCTTCTTTTTTTGCTTGAGCGAAATCGCGATCTGCGGCAATTTCGTTGAATTGGTAAGAAAGGGCTTCACTGTTGTTCTCAAATGCCAATGTTTTGGCTTTTTCAACATTTACCTGTACCTCGGGTAAAACATCGGGCGGGGTAAGATCGAGCGATACGTCGGTAGAATAACCCAGTAATATCTTGAATTGATTGAGCGCCCGGTCGTATTCGATACGGGAACGTGTTAGGTCAGCTTCAGCATTACGCAATGCCAGTTCGGTTTGCAGCAGATCGTTCTCAGCAATGCTGCCAACCTTGTAACGGCCCTGGGAAATATTGTAAATTGAATCGTTCTGGGAAACATTGAGCTGCGCATTTTCAACGTTAATTCTAGCCAGGTACACGTCAAAAAATCCCTGTGTAACTTGAACGGCTAACGCTTCCATTTCCTGCACAAATTCTTTTTGTGCAATTTCATACTGCAGCGGCTCTAACCGATTGCGCCATTTTAAGTTATTGAACTGAAAAATAGGCTGCTGCAAACCGACGACCAGTGGCGTACTCTGCCAGCGGTAGGTGTTTTCACCCCGAAAAATACCAAGCCGCGTTAAACCAGATGAAAGTGATAGCTGCCCGCCAGTTGGTAAAATCGTTTGGTTGATTGACGCAGTAATAGCAGCATCTGACTGCCTCTGGGTCACAAAAGCAAGTGATCCGTCATCAAGCCGGTTAGTAAAAATATTTTTGTTAAAATTGGGTGCATCACCGCTCAAAGAAAAGCTAGGGTACAAGTCGGCCTCAAAAGATTCATAATTCCATCGGCTCGAAATCAGTGCATATCGATTCGCGTTAGCTACCGGACTTCGATCTTGTGCAATTTCAACGGATTCTTGCAATGTTAATTTGCCCAAACTCGTCTGCTGCGCCGATGCCGCAGAATGGAATATCAGGGTAAATATGAGTAACGATAGAACTTGTACAAGAGCTTTATTCATGGCGAAGTGCATTTACAGGATCTTGTTCTGCAGCCCGTTTGGCGGGGAAGTATCCAAAGATAACCCCAATTGCCATGGCTACACCGAACGAAATTAAAATGGACGAGAGAGTAACGACCGTAAAAATACCGGCTGTAAGCTCAATTACATAACTCAGGGTAATGCCTAAAATGATACCCACAATACCGCCGGATATACTGATGGCAAGTGCCTCGGTTAAAAACTGAAGCTGAATATCTTGTTTTAGCGCCCCTACAGCCCTACGTACGCCAATTTCGCGGTAACGTTCTACCACCGAGGCCAACATTATATTCATGATACCAATACCGCCCACAATAAGTGAGATTGAGGCGATACAGGACAACACGATGTTAAATATATTTTGCGTTCTTCGCTCCTGCTGCAGCAGCAATTCTGGCACAATCACCTCAAAGTCGATTACTCCATTATGGCGGCGCTCAAGCATACGGCGCATGATATCAGAAATGGGTACGCTGTACTTGTTGTCGCTTACCCGCACGATCAGTTTATCGAGCTGATTGTAATTTTGGCTTACATTGGCAGAAGTGTTTCCATTTTCATCTTCATTATTCGAGGCAGCAGCCTGTATGTCTTGCCCGGTAACCATACCCCGGTTTTTGTACCGAAGTAGAATAGTTGTCGCGGGCGTATATATATCAAGGTTGTAATTTCTTATGCCGAGATTCTCGATGTTTTCTGTGCTAATGTCCCGTTTTTCAAGTACGCCAACCACTGTGAACCAGATGTTCCCTGCTTTAATTTTTTTGCCCAGGGCCGTTTCTCCGGCAAAAAAGCGGTCTTCAATATCTGATCCAATAATAGCTACCGGTTCGGCATCCTGCACTTGTAAATCTGTGAAGGTACGCCCCGATTGGAACGTAAAACTGTTGATATCGAAATATTCCTGGCTCACTCCAATAAGCTTACCCGAACGGAGCCGTCCGTCCCGAATAAACTCGGTATCAAATATAATTTCCGGACTTACAGATTCAATATTTGCAATGTTGTTCTCAATGCTTTGCATGTCTTCGAGGGTTAGCCCCGGCGAATAGCGATTCTGCTCCTGACCCGGCCGGCTGCCTTGCTCAACATCTCCTTCAACCTGTTGCACAATCGGCTCAATAATTACATTGTTTGTGCCTAAGAGCTGCATCTGCTGCAATACCTCCTGCTGGGCTCCCCGACCTATCGCCAGCATGGCAATAACCGAAGCCACACCAAAAATAATACCCAACGAGGTCAAAAATGACCGCATCGTATTTTGGCGAATGGCATCGAGAGCGATGTCGAAGTTATAGAGTAATTTTTTTAACAAGAAATGGTACGTTTAAAAATTGGGCTGGTGATTGATAAATAGCACTAGTTAGTTGTTATTGCCTTGGCTGCCTTGGTTTTGCCCGGCAGCATTGCCATTGAAACTATCCCGGTCTCCCATGCGTTGCCGACGCTGCGGACCCTCCTGGATGGCATCTTCCTGCTCTTCTTGCTGCTGGCGAAGCGAATCTTCCATTTGACGATATTTTTCCAGTACATCTTCGGGGAGATAACTCTTGGCAATATTTGAAGTATCGGCCGGTAACGATAGGAAAAGCTCATCATCGAGGTCAATACCCTCATGAATTACCACATCATTTTCATTCATAATACCAAGCACTACCTGCTGCATAACCGGACCCGAACTGCTGCGCTTATACACAACATTCATGGAATCTTGCGCATGAATAGTTTCTAGCGGCACAAAAAGTGCACTATCCAGCGAGTTCACGCGAATTTCGTTGCTTGTGGTCATGGCAGGCCGCAGGGTACTGTCAGATTCGTTAACCCGAATGGTCACCTGAAAAACTTTAGAATTTGAGTTCGGCCGCTGTTCACCAATATTGGCCACGCTGGTTACTTCACCGGTGAGCTGCTTTTCGGGCATGGCATCAAGCCCGATATCAACCTTGTTGCCCTACACTTACTTTCTGTATGTCTACCTCGTTGATGTACGTAACCGATTCCATCACGCTAAAGTCAGGCAACTCGGCCACGGTGGGGTCCCATGCACTGATGGAGCTACCTTCCTTCACTTTGCTACCGTCACGGTTACGCTTATAAATGACCATACCATTCTCAGGCGCATAAATGGTAAACTGATTCATGATTTCCTTAATCCGCTGTACATCATTGCGTTCTTCCTGCACCTCGGTTTGAATACGGCGCAAGTTGGCTTCGGCCTGCTTTACCTGTGTTTGATAATTTTCGCGTGCCTGTTTTAGCTGGCGCTGAGCCCGCTCGTAATCAATCTCGGCCTGCCGCTGCACTGCGGGTGATTCATACTGCGACTGCTCAACAACAAGCTGCGCTTCTTCAACGGCGTATTCTAAATCTTCCAGGTTATTCCGGGCTTCAGACAGCGTAAGCGTAGAATCGAGCTGCCCCTGTTCAAATGAAGTTTCTTCTTCTTCCAAACTCAACTGGGCATCCTGCAGCGTATTTGACATGCTCGATCGGTCAAGCTCGGCTACAAAATCACCCTTTTCTACTACCGTTCCTTCGGGAACCATACGCAAAATCGGCACATTGTTTACGCGAAACTGCCGCATTCCCTCCGGCGCAGTAATACTGGTTGAATTTTGCGCCTGCAGCTCGCCACTTGATGTTATTAGAACTTCAAACGGGCCGGACGCGGGTTCAGCGTATATTACGTTTTCTTCGGTAGATTCAGTGCCAAATGCCAGCCATGTGACCAGCATCAGGCCTACAAGGCTACCAAGAATTATATATTTCTTACTCATTTTTATGTATTTATAGGTAAAGACTAATAGGCGCTATACAGGAGACTACGTTATGTCTCGTGCTATGTTGCCAACCCCGGCAACTATTTATAACATTTTACAATCGAAAATAATAAGCGGAAGGAGCAATAAAGAACTTTCTCGACGAGGTGCAGTTCTGCAGCTATAAACAGCTGTCACTCTTTGACAACCGTATTATCAATCAGCCCGGTTTTCATATCGTACTGATCGGCATAATCCGTTTCATCAACAATAGTTTTAGGATCATTATCTTCATTCAAAATGACCACTTTAGGTTTGTGATTTTTCGCTTCCTCGGGGGTCATTTCGGCATAACAAATTACGATAATGCGATCGCCAACCTCAGTAAGGCGGGCTGCTGCGCCATTCAGGCAACACACGCGCGATCCACGATCACCCGGGATGGTATATGTTTCCAACCGTGAACCATTAGTTATGTTAACCACCTGCACTTTTTCATAGGGCAAAATGCCCGCTTTATCGAGCAGGTCGGCATCAATTGTGATGCTGCCTTCGTAATGAAGATTTGCCTCTGTTACCTTCATCTGATGCAGCTTTGATTTGAACATCGTAATTGTCATAAATCAATCCTGTAATTCTAAAATCATATTATCGATCAACCGTGTTTCGCCAAGGTAAACGGCTCCGGCTAGTATATATTTTCGATGTGATTTTAACTCTGCTGCCGGAGCAAGCGTTCCCATCGAAAACACCTTAAGATAATCAATTTTAAATCCTTTTGCTTCCAATTCGGATTTCTGATGTTCTAGCAGCATTTCGGGGGTATGCACGCCCTCCTGTATCTGCTGCTTAATGTATCGGAGCGCGCGGTACAGCCCCGGCGCAATTTTCCGTTGTTGATCGCTGAGGTAAGCATTACGACTGCTCAGTGCCAGGCCGTCATTAGCCCGGATGATGGGCCCCATCACCAGCTCTACATCATGGTTAAACTCATTTACCATTTGCTGCAAAATTTGAAACTGCTGAATATCTTTCTGTCCAAATACTGCCACATCTGGCTTTACAATGTTAAACAGCTTATTTACCACCGTAACGATACCTTCAAAAAAGCCCGGCCGCGAACCTCCGTCCATGTGCTCATTCAGCTCATCTATCTCGATGTTGAAATAGGTTTTTTCTGGGTACATCATTGAATCATTTGGAGCAAAAACGGCGGCTACATCAAGAGCTTCACATTTTTCAAGGTCAGTATCCATCGTTCGGGGATACTCTTCAAAATCCTCATCGGGGCCAAACTGTTTCGGATTAACGTAAATAGAAACCACCACTTCATCGGCATGCTGTTGCGCCAGTTTGATAAGTGAAATATGCCCCTCGTGCAGTGCGCCCATGGTCGGTACAAAACCTACCGATTTACCCTCTTTCTTGAGGGTCGTTACTTTATCACGAATGCCTTGTATGGTATTAATAGCTTGCATATAAAACAGAAAAAAAGCGGCACGATTTAATCATGCCGCTCTTAATTTAGTTTCACCCTGAATTCATTTCAGGAGCTTTTAAAATTAATTGCGCTTTCATTTGCTGAAACAGATTCAGCATGACACCGCATTTTAATTGTTACACTGCCTTATCGGGATCGAAATCCTCAAGCAACTCCTTAATTCTGTTCAAGAAAGCGCCCCCGTGTGCACCGTCGATTATGCGGTGATCGTAACTCATGGAGAGATACATCATGTGGCGGATAGCAATCACATCCTGCCCGTCCGCCTCAACTACTACCGGTCGCTTTTCAATGGCCCCGGTACCGATAATGGCCACCTGCGGCTGATTGATAATTGGCGTGCCCATTAGGTTGCCCACGCTCCCATAGTTGGTCAGCGTGATGGTACCGCCTACCAGATCATCCGGACTGAGATTTTTGTTTCGAGCCTTTTGAGCTAAGTCGTTTACCTCACCGGCCAGGCCTACAAGATTCTTCTCCTGCGCTTTCTTAATTACGGGTACAATAAGGCCGCCTTCGCCGCCCTGGCCTAGCGCGACGGCCAAACCAAAGTTGATATCTTTTTTGAGGTGAATTTCTCCTTTCTCCAAATCAATCGAGCTGTTGATAAGCGGAAATTCTCGAATAGCCTGAATAATTTGCTCAATAAACAGCGGCGTGTACGTCAATTTATGACCCGACCGCTCCTGGAATTCTTTCTTATTGGCCTCGCGCCATTTCACCAACTTGGTCACGTCAACTTCGGCAAAAGTAGTTACGTGCGCCGATGTTTTCTTTGACTTGATCATATGCTCGGCAATCATCTTGCGCATACGATCCATTTTTACTACTTCTACATCGTCATCCGGCCGCTCAATATTAAGCTGTCCGGCAGAGATAGCGGCTCCTTCCTTAGCCTTTTCTTTGGAGGCGGGTTTGGTAAGGCCTGCCTTTTCTCTTTCTTCGGTTTTGGGCGCCTCTTTCTGCTTGGTTTCGCGCTCTTCTAAATAAGCCATAATATCCTGCTTGGCTACGCGACCGCCCTGCCCCGATCCTTCAATACTTTCGAGTTCTTCTTGCGATATGCCCTCCTCCTTGGCAATTGAACGAACCAGCGGTGAATAAAACCGACCGTCGCTTCCAATGCGCTGGGGCTCACTTCCTTCAGTTTCCTGCGTTTCTGTGGATTTTTGAGCTGCGGGCTGTTTTGTTTCTTCAGTCTCTTGCTCTACATCTTTCGATTCAGTTTTTTGCTCGGTTTTCTTTTGAGCAGATCCAGAAGCAGGCTTGCCTGTTTCAATGATGGCAATCGTTTGCCCAACTTCAATGGTTTCGCCTTCTTCAACCAGAATTTCTGCCAGCGTACCAGCTTCCGGCGAAGGCACTTCAGAATCAACTTTGTCAGTTGATATCTCGAGCAGCGTTTCATCTTCTTCAACTTCATCGCCCACGCTCTTGCTCCAGCCGATCACGGTTCCTTCCATCACGGATTCGCCCATTTTCGGCATCTTTACTTCAATGCGCTCACCGCCGCCCGATGTCTCTTCGGTTTCCGGCTCGTCAAGCTCTTCTTCGGTTTCTTCATCGACTACTTCATCCGCTTCTTCGGTAGCCTCAACCTGTTCTTCTTGCTCCTCAGAATCAGGCTCTTCTTCTGTAGTTTCTGCATCAGCTGCTTCGCCGTCGGTTTCAATAATTGCAATCACCTGGCCAACTTCAATCGTGTCGCCTTCTTCGGCCTTAATTTCAACCAATTTTCCAGCTTGGGGCGAAGGAACTTCAGTATCGACTTTATCAGTGGCAATTTCGAGCAACGTTTCGTCTTCTTCCACCATGTCACCGACGTTTTTCGTCCACTCGATGACAGTTCCTTCCATTACCGATTCGCCCATCTGGGGCATCTCAATTTCTACTCTGGCCATGTGCTAAAATGTTAGATCATTAAAAATAAATAAATTCTGAGGCTGAAATTTCAGCCCTTTAAGATCATAATAAATGGGATTAGATCAAAATGATTGCAGCGATGAAAGCAAGCCAATATTTACTTCAAAAATTGACCCTCAGACGCGCCTAACCCGTTTAAAGTGCTACGTAAAATTTAACCAGCGATTAAGAACGCCACTCATATGCTGGGTGTTAACTCAATGTAAATCGAAACCAAATGGCATTATTATGAAATTCGGCATTATTGGATCGGGTGATATTGGTGGAAATCTGGGCTTGCATCTGGCCAAGGCCGGGCACCGGGTGATGTTCAGCTCGCGGCATCCGCAACAGCTTGAAGGCCTGGCTGAAAAAGGAGGCGAAAACGCCTCTGTTGGTACGATAAAAGAAGCGGCCAAATTCGGTGATGCTATCATATTGGCTATACCCTTTTGGGCCGTGGAAGAAGTAGCTAAAAAGGTGGGGTCACTTGAAGGGAAAATGATTGTTGAAACTACAAATCCCTATCCAGATCGCGATGGGGAGATGGCCAAAAAAGTGCGCGACAGCAATCGCCCATCATCTGAATTTGTGGCCGAACATTTTCCGGAAGCACACGTGCTCAAAGCCTTTAACACTATCTACTATAAGCATCTGCGCGATCAGGCCTTTCGTGATCAAAATCCCCGTGCTATTCCCTACGCCGGCAATCACGAAAATTCGCTGCGCAAGCTCAAGAATTTGATCGAGGAAATTGGATTTGCTCCAGTCTACGTGGGCAAACTATCAGAAAGCCACCCCATGGATGTGGATCAGGAACTTTACAATAAAGACATAACGGCAAAGAAAGCTGAGCAAATTTTAGAAAACTCCTAGCACGTATAGGCCTAATCAGCCCAGCGACCGCTCCAGATCCTCCATCAAATCATCGGGGTGCTCCAAACCCACGCTGATCCGAATCAGATTCTCCGGCGTCTGCGAATCTTCACCCTCGCTGCTGCGCCGGTGCTCCCAAGTACTTTCCACGCCACCCAGACTTGTAGCCCGTTTAATAATGGTTGATCCCGCTACAATGTTAAGCGCATCGTTGCGATTGCCTTTAATCAAAAACGAGATCATACCACCAAAACCGCTCATCTGTTGTTCAGCAATTTCGTGGCCTGCATGCGTTGCCAAGCCGGGATAATAAACTTTCTCTACTTTGGGATGATTTTGCAAAAATCTAGCTAAATGCGCAGCATGCTCGTTATGTCCCTTCATTCGGTAGGGCAAGGTTCGGGTACTGCGGCACAGCATCCAGCAATCTCGGGGTGAAGGCACCGCACCGCCCAATTGCTGAATTTCTCGGATGCGTTCAAAAATACCGTCATTTGACTTTGCGATCACCGCTCCGCCCAGGATATCACTATGCCCGCCAAAATATTTTGTAGTAGAGTGAAGGACAACATCGGCACCCAACTCCAGTGGCAGCTGGTTTACAGGAGTTGGCCAGGTGTTATCCACGCACGTCAGAATATCGTTATTCCGTGCCAGCTCACACACGGCTTCAATATCGGTGATATTCATCATGGGGTTCGAAGGAGTTTCAATCCAGATAAGGCGGGTATTTTTCTTAATAGCGTTATTCACTTTTTCTACGCTCGTCATGTCAATAAAGTCGGCCTCGAGGCCCCAGGGCTTCATTATTTTCTCAACGAGGCTGCGATTGCCAGCGTATACATCAGCTGGAACAAGAATATGATTTCCGGGTTCCAGCGCCTGAAAAATTGCTTGGGCGGCTGCAACACCCGCCGAAAACGCCGCGCAGGCTTCACCACCTTCCAGCTCGGCCAGCAAGGCCTCCAGCTGCAGCCGATTGGGGTTTGAGTAACGCGTATAATTCAAATCGCCATCTTGGAATCCCTCTTCACTATGCTCAAAAACAGTAGAGGTATGGATGGGGGGAACAATTGCTTTGGAATCATTCTGGACGTCGAGCCCGGCGTGAATAGCTTTGGTTTCAAGTCGCATATAATTTGAATTTAATTATGATTTCCGCGTATGGCCTTGATGCGCTGCAGCACTGGAGGGTGCGAATAGTTCAAAAACACGTAAAACGGATGCGGCGTTAGGTTCGATAAATTATCTTTCGATAGCTTCTTGAGCGCCTGCACCATTGGTTCTTGCTTAAAGGTGGTGGCCGCATAATTGTCAGCCTCAAACTCGTGTTTGCGTGAGACCATCTGCATAACAATGGATAAAATCATTTCGATGGGCGCATACAGCAGGCCAAAGAAAATCAGCCCGGCATACACCGACATCTCTTCCATATAAAATGCTTCGATAAAGTCCGGACGAGTTTAAAAAAATGGACAGCAGCAAAAACAGTCACCCCGGTTTGCAGAATGCCAGTGAGCATATTTTTAATGATGTGCTTCTTTTTATAGTGACCGATTTCATGCGCCAGCACCGCAACCAGCTCATCCTCGGTGTGATTATCAACGAGTGTATCAAAAAGGGCAATGCGCTTGTTTTTGCCGAAACCGGTGAAGAAAGCGTTGGATTTACTGGAGCGCTTGGAGCCGTCCATTACATAAATGCCTTCCATCTCAAAACTCACGTTATCGGCATAGTCTCGAATCTTTTGGCGCAGGTCACCCTCATCCAAAGGCTCAAAATCATTGAACAGCGGCATAATCCAGCGCGGGGCCACAAACTGAACAATCAACATAAAAGCTGTTACAGCCGCCCAGGCGTACAGCCATGCATATTGATCGATATAGGTGAAAAAAGCCAAAATTCCGGCCAGCAGCGGCCCGCCGAGCACAATGCCCAATGCCAGACCTTTCACCATGTCCATCACGAAAGTTTTGGGGGTAGTTTTGTTGAAACCGAAGCGCTCTTCAATCACAAAGGTGGAATAAATGCTGAAGGGAAGTGAAAGTATGGTTTTAAAAATTACCAAAATACCTATGTAGGCCAGGCCCGTCCAGATGGTGCCCAGCTCCCAGCCGCGCACGATTTGATCGAGCCAGTTGAAGCCACCGGCAAACCAGAACACCAACAGTATAGCCAAATTGAAGACGGAGGTAAGTATGCCGAACCGCGTTTTTACCTTGGTGTAATTCTGCGATTCGGAGTACGTTTCTTCATCATAAATGCCTTCAAATTCTTCCGGCAATTCCGGATCGAGCGATTTAATATTGTAGATATCGGCCACCAGGTTGAGGATAAAATCAACCGCTAAGGTGACCAGTATAATGATGCTGAAAATGTTCATTACAAGCGTAATATTTGATATTAAGGCAGTGATGCAAGCAGCTATTTAGTCGCAACAAGATAGGTTAAGCACGCACAAAGTTAAACCATTTAAAAATGCGGCCCTATTACCAGCCAACCAAAGGAGTATAGCGAGCGAAAGCTTAAACATGCCAAGCAGGAATTAACAGCCTGTTTTAGAATAAGGTACCGGCTCAAAACCCAGCGGTTCAACTACATACAAGCGCCTCAAAAACCCACATAAATATGCAAGCAGAAGCAACTCAGTACTTCTACTTAGTCGTTAAAAAACAATGTTTTAAATACAAATGATGTATGATCATTCACCATTAATGCGTAACGTACTATTCTATCAGGTTGATTTACAGACCTGCCCACAAAAGAATAATATGAGGTCATTATGAAAAAGTACTTTTTAACGATGGGATTGTGCCTGCTTTCGCTTGCCGCGAGCGCACAGTGGCTGACGGATATGTCTTGCAATGATAAATCGGCGGAAATAACCGACAAAGCAATTACGCATATGTTTAATATTGAAACCTCTTTAGCTGTTGGGATGGCAAATGCCGCCTTAATGGTTGATAAAAATTGCGGAGCCGCAAAACTTGTGGTCGTAAATTCTAAGCTGGCAAATGAATACGGCACAAGAAATCAAAAACTCGAAAAGTTGAACACAGCGAATTTCACAGCCCAAGAAAAAGCCTGGTATAAAATTATGGCTGCTCCCGATTCCGAAGAGCAAAACATGAGACTAGAAACTGCTGAAAAATATTCCTCGGTTCCCCTGTTTGCTTTTGCTGCGGCGGTAATCGACCAAAACGGTAAAGACGGGCTGGCCCAGTATGTAGAAACGTTTCCTGCTTACGCTTCACCCGCATATAACATAATGTCTTATCGATACGCAGATGGTTTTTATGGAGAATCCAATATGGACAAAGCCATCGAAACGGTAAAAAAGGTATTTCTAACCCATAACGGACCAAATGCGCACGATTCTATGGCCGAGCATTATGCATCTATGGGTGATTATAACAATGCATTTAAACATCAGGCCATGGCCGTGGATTATGCCTCTGGTGGCAGTTCCGTTTATGGATTGAATGCAGGCATTTACTTTGCACATACTAACAAAGCAGCTCTTTCCGACACACTTACAGCGCTCACCAAACGCCGGATAGCCCACCAAATGAAGAACGACTACAAAAATTTGGCTCAATATTTTTCAGATAAAGCCGGAATGATAGCCTGCAATTCTAACATGGAACCGTGCATTTTTTATGCAACGCTAATTGAAGAGGAAGAACAGGTTACGTGGAATCGGTGGGATATTAAAGATTTGAAAATTCACTTCAGCCCGGATATGAAAATGGCCATAACTACCTTTAATAGTGACGGAGAATACATCATAAAAGGAAGTGAAGACCCCGTAACGTACAATACACGTGCAAGCGAAATTTGGATTATGGATAACGGCTGGAAACTTATGCACTCAAATTTTGCTCCCCTTGCCCTGGGATCGGGAATACCCAAAACGAATTAGTATTTCTTTTGGCAATTATTTCATTAAAAGGTATCTCGGTTGAGATACCTTTTTTTATATGTGGCAGTTGGCCAACCTTTAAGATTAGAGTTGCCCATAGACCCAGGCCGAACACCAAAATATTTCAGCACATCAATAAAATATTCCAACAAAATTAGCCAGCATAAAAAAATCTTGGTAGGATTTCTAAATAAGCCTATTCTTCGTTGGTATTTTTTTGATGAACTTTCTGCTGCCAGATCTACTTGCAATAGAACGTAGCTCATTTGATATTGTACGCACCTTTAATGAATAATTTTCTGAATGGCTGATTTACGTAGAGAACTTGGTTTTTGGGATGCACTAACAATTGGAGCAGGTACCATGATTGGGGCCGGCATATTTTTGCTGGCAGGTGTAGCTCTTGAACTTACTGGCCCGGCCGCGATATTTGCGTATCTCATTTCGGGCGTCATTTGTATCATCACCGCTTCCAGCGCAGCCGAACTTGCAACAGGCATGCCTACCTCCGGCGGCGATTACTTTTTTGTATCGCGTTCGCTTGGTCCGGCTTTTGGCGCCATTTCCGGCGTAGGAATTTGGCTGAGCCTCACCTTTGCTATCTCATTTTATTTATTTGGTCTCGGCGAATACCTGAGCCAGTTTATGCCGCTTACCCCTTTTTGGGGCGCCGTACTGGGGGGGTTCTGCTGATTATCCTAAATATTATTGGCGCCAAGGAATCCGGGCGAACACAGGTGGTAGTAGTGCTGACGCTGTTCGCCATTTTGGGTGGATTTAGCGCAGTCGGTTTTTTCAATATCGACACTGCCAACCTC
>NNSL01000239.1 GCA_003123965.1 Balneolaceae bacterium SMO_bin1 | reverse complement strand
GCGTACAAATCGATCAATTCCCCGGGTTGATACTGCCTAAGAAATCTTCGTCAGGTAGCTGAAAGTTGCCATCATCAGTTAAGCATTATATAATCGCGCCCGGCTGACCTGCCCTACCCCCGTAATGCCATTTAAATAAGCATATAAGCGGTGCGCACTATAGGCGGGGAAAATGTGATACGCATCTAAATTAAGCCGAAGATGCTGCGTTTGCGACCCTAAAACCTCTCCAGATCCTGTAGCAGCAAATCGTACGCCCGTGCCGTCCAACGGGTGAATAAGCGTATGTCTGCTGGGTTCCAAATTTCGCCAGACCAACGCGGCTTTAAGATCAGTTTGGCGGGTTTGCCGGTTATTTAAGAACAGATCAGGGTGATGACGCCGGAATGTTTGTTCTGGATAATAATCAAATGCCAGATGTCGCAGCCTGAGCCCAAAATACCAGTCCGAATAATCTTGGCTGATACCCGTAAGCTTCCACAGTGAAGATAACCCAATAATATCAGCGGTATGCACCTTACGGTATTCACTTAAAATACCCAAAGCTGTTGGAAAGTGGTTATATCTGAGTTTCAAACGGGGCCGAAAGCTGTTATTGGTATAACTGCTGAAAAAAAACGATTGAAAAGGATCAGAAAAGGAGACGCTCCCGCGGTAATTAAACTCGTGTTCCCGCATTGGGTCAATAGCGCTTAGGTAAAGCGCCAGCCCAAATTCATCCGTGTTGAGATAATAAGGTGCGAAAAACGGTTTTTCCAGGCTGACATCAGCAAAGGCATGGTACGGCTCAACCGAATAATTTTCTGCATATTGTTGATTTTTGCCAGTGCCAGTGGTTGAATCATTTTCGACCATTTTCGCGGCTGAAACCGTTGTCTCCGACGACTGCCCAACGCCTGAAAACACATTAATTTTATCGCGATCAGTTTTAGCCAGTAACTTAAGCGCATCGGAATCGTTGGGCATAAATTCCATCAGCTCGGCACCATAAAAACTTGATGTTACCTGCCTTACATTTTTAAGCTGGTTACCTGTAAATTCTGCGCGGAATATATTAGGAACACTCTCCGCTTTCCGATTAAAGTAAATAAAATCACCACCGGGACTCCATCTGGCATTTAAATTCACCTCCCTCTGTGTCAAAAGTATATTCGAGTCGGCTGACTCCGCACTTAACAATTCCGCTTTATAAACGCCATTTTGTTTAAATGAAACTAAAATAAGATTGCGTTGCGGATGATAATCGAGGTGGGTTACACTTGCTTGCTGGGGAAACGAGTGAATTTTATGAAGCTTAGTCGTTCGCATATCGTATCGCCAAAGAACTGTAGCAGCCGAGGTTCGCTCCGCAAATACCAGGGCCGAGCCCTCAGGTGAAAATGCTGGCAAAAAAGCGTTTCTTTCTTTAACAATTCTATTTGTATTGCCTGTTTTTTGATCCCAAATATACAGCTGATATGCGTATTGCTCGCGGCTGTTCTTATAAATTCGCTTGGCATAAGCCAGCAAATCCCCATTCGGACTCCAATCCATTTCGGAATCAAAAAAACCTTGATCAACCTGCGTTTCCGGAGTACCGGCTATCAGTGATTTCACCCGAAGCTCTGGCAGAATATTGCCGTTATCGGGTGTACTTATGGCTGCTATCATTTCTTTAGAACGATTGACTGCCACACCGTGATATTCCAATACATTGCGGGGTGGCAGTATCCGCGCGCCGCCGGAATTGGGACCCGGCTGCTGCTTGCGGTATTCACTGAACTGATGCGCCTCCCATTGCATCTGAAAACTTTCGTAAGATAAACCAACGGATGATTTGAAAGCAGCATTAAAATCATAGTACGATACTATTCCCAGCAACCTGGAGCGATGCGCATACAATTCGGGCAATGAATCATTGCTGAAAAATTGATCAAAAAACTGAATTTGTGATCGTCCGGTGATGGTATCCAGTCGGGGCTGGAGACTCGGTTCCGTAATGTTGTAAGAACGATCGTACAAGAAATTCCGCATCAGGCTAACATCGCGAGGGGTTTGCGACGGTTGTGCCAGGTACGAGGTTATTCCATCAGACCACGGCGACCGCGAGGGACGCGCAAACAGGTACACCCAGTAATCGATAGGAAAGGTATTAAGATGTTGCCGAAATGCATGCGCTATTTCCAACCGCAGCATTTCGTTTATACCCTGCAGGCCCGCCGTCGGTGATTTTGTGAAGATATCACCACGCCAAATGCTGAATTCGTCATCGGTATCTTTGGCGCGCACACCACTTACCAACTCTCCGGGTCCATTGTAAAACAAGCTGATTTTGCGCTCGGGGGCTACGCCTAATCTTCGCTTGTACTCCTCAAAAGTGGCTTCAGCTTCACTAGCCAAGTAGGGGATAATAGCAGATTCAGTATGCGCAAAGACAATATTAAAATGATCGGTTTCCATTTGCTGCCAACGGATATCGGTAGCATTGTTGCCAAAAGTATCTGGTACCAGCTGAGCATACGAAACGGAATAGCTGCTCATGCAAAAACCCATCATCAACAGTAAAATAAATAGTCTTGTTGATAGTAATGAATTCTTAATTTTAGACACTTTTTCAGTGGGTGCCAATTTGAACAAGTAGCTCAACTATGTAATATTCTTTTGAATGAAATGCGCTTCATCTATAGGTGTATCGAGGCAAATTGTTTCACGCAATGATAACAGTAAATTCAGTGAATATCCTGTTTTTGATGCAAGGGCTACTCAAATTTCGCTATCAAAGCCCCCTTCAAAATTGTATTCATCATAAAACGGCAACTCAAACCTGTATTATTATCGCAACAAATTTCGTATTATCTAAGGCAGATCTCTCATTTTTATGACAATTAAGCCCAAAAACAACGCTCTTTACGTTTGAAAATGAGTACTGTAAATAAAATTTTTTCGACTTTATGTGCTGCTGTGCTTACAATTGTACTGCTCGCCTCGTGCGGCACAACCCAGCGATCTGCTTCTCCAGAGCCCCCACCACCGCCGGCCCCAAAAATTGAGCCTCCCGAAACGCAGCAACCCGTATCTATTATTTACCAAGCGCCCGATTCATCCCTGGCCCGTGTGCTTATTTCTCGTGATGAGGGCGATACTGAAATTGTGGAATTGCTGGAAACCGGCCGCGCCAGCTGGTACGGCCCCAATTTTCACGGTCGCCTGACAGCCAATGGAGAGCAGTATAACATGAACGAACTTACTGCTGCGCATCGCACTCTTCCTTTTAACACCAGGGTGCTCGTGCAAAATGAAGATTCCGGTCAGGCCGTGCTGGTTCGCATTAACGATCGCGGCCCGTATGCCAAAAATCGAATTATTGATCTATCACGCGAAGCCGCCAAAAAAGTGGGTATGATTGGCCCCGGAGTAGCTAATGTAAGACTTTATGTGCCCAAAAACTCGCTTGAGGAATCTCAACCCAAAAATCTCACTGTTCCCACCTACACCGTGCAGCTTGGCTCTTTCGACTCTGCAGACAAGGCCTTTAAGCACTCCAAAAAAATTGATGGCTCACGGGTTGAAATCATACGCCGCAATAACAAAACGTTCTATCGTGTATATTACGGACTTTATGAAAACAGAAATAAGGCCCGTCAAAAACAGAAAGAGCTGGAACGCCGAAACTTTAGCGGTTATGTAAAACAGCTCGAAAACGGCTAGCCCACAAAGTTACAATTTAGTTTAATAGCTAATTTTGGGAACGAATATAGCCGCCGTACCTCTTTATGATACTGAATTTTAGCACTCACTAACTTTTACGCATTTACAGCTGCATGGACAAAAAAATTATAGTTATCGGTAGTGGTTTTGGAGGGCTCGCAACCGCTTCAAGATTACTTTCAGAAGGGTACAATGTTGAACTTTTTGAGAAACGCGACAAATTGGGAGGCCGCGCCTACGTTTACGAAAAAAATGGCTTTACTTTTGATGGCGGACCCACTGTAATTACCGCTCCCTTTTTGTTTGACGAAATTTTTGAAGCCGCCGGCAAAAGCCGCGAAGATTATGTTCAATTTGTTCCCTGTGATCCCTTTTACCGCATTTTTGACAAGAACGGTAAAGCATTTGATTACAATAACGACCACGAGTTTGTACTAAGCCAGATTGAAAAATGGAATCCGGCCGATAAAGAAGGCTACACGAAGTTTCTCAATTCAACAAAAGCCATTTTTGATAAAGGATTTACCGAACTGGCCGATCAGCCCTTTCTTAGCATTTGGGATATGTTGAAAGTGGCCCCGGACCTGATCAAGCTGCAGTCGTACAAAACCGTTTATAAATATGCAGCCCAATATATTGAAAATGATTTTCTGCGAAAGTGTTTCTCTTTTCACCCGCTGCTTGTGGGCGGCAATCCCTTTCAGACTACTTCTATTTATGCGATGATTCACTACCTGGAACGTGAATGGGGCGTACACTACGCTATGGGCGGCACCGGCGCCATTGTGGAAGCCATGGAAAAATTAATTCGCGAGCAGGGCGGGGTGATTCATACCGAAACCGAAATAGGTGAGATTTTAATTGAGGGTCAGACAGCCAAAGGCGTGCGCTTAAAAAACGGAGAAACATATATGGCCGATGCCGTCGTCTCAAATGCTGATGTTGCCTTTACCTACCGGCACATGATTCCTGAATCAAAACGACAGAAATATACCAATCGTAAAATTGAGCGGACCAAGTACAGTATGTCGCTTTTTGTGATCTACTTCGGTACTAAGAAGCGATATTTGGATTCCGACTTAGCGCATCATAATATTATTCTGGGCGACCGTTATAAAGGACTTCTGGACGATATTTTCAACAAAAAAGAGCTGGCTGAAGATTTCTCCCTGTACCTGCACATGCCCACCAAAACCGATCCCTCGCTGGCTCCTGACGGCTGCGAAGCATTTTACGTGCTTTCGCCGGTTCCGCATTTAGACAGCGGCACCGACTGGACGCAAAAAGCCAAACCGTACCGGGATACCATTATCTCATTCCTAGAAGAAAACTATCTACCCGATCTCGAAGAAAACATCATTGCCGAGCACCATATTGACCCGCTCCATTTTAAGAATACGCTCAATAGCTACAAGGGGTCGGCGTTTTCGGTGGAACCTATTCTTACACAATCGGCTTGGTTTCGTCCGCATAATAAATCGGAAGATGTGGACCGGCTCTATTTTGTGGGCGCGGGCACGCATCCGGGGGCGGGGCTGCCGGGTGTGCTGTCGTCCGCCAAAATTGCCGAGGATTTGGTCAATGAGGAGTTTAAATAAAAAAGTGCCGGACTCAGGGATTGAATCCGGCACTGTATACTGAATCAAAATGGGGTAAAACGCAGGTTATTCTGCGGCCTGCTCTTCTTTTAATGAATCTTGCAGAGCTTCCCAGTCATCAATAAAACGCTGCAGGCCGATGTCGGTAAGCGGGTGCTGAAGCAGCTGGTTAATCACTTTCATGGGCATGGTGGCTACATCGGCGCCGAGGCGGGCAGCTTCCATGACATGCATGGGGTGACGTATACTGGCGGCCAGCACTTCGGTTTCGAGTCCGTAGTTGTCGTAAATCTGCACTACGTCTTCAATAAGCTGCATGCCGTCGGATGAGATATCATCAATGCGGCCGATAAATGGTGAAATATATGTGGCGCCGGCTTTTGCGGCCAGCAATGCCTGCGATGCCGAGAAGCAAAGCGTGCAGTTAGTGCGAATACCTTCGTCTGAAAGGGATTTTATGGCTTTAATACCTTCTTTAATCAGCGGTACTTTTACCACAACATTATCGGCAATAGCAGCCAGGTTGTGGGCTTCTTCCATAATTTCGTCATGTGTGGTGGAGATCACTTCGGCGGAAACATCTCCGTCAAGGATGTCGCATATTTCGGCAACGTGACCTTCAAAGTCTTTTACTCCAATTTTGTAGCACAAGCTGGGGTTGGTGGTCACCCCGTCAAGAACGCCCAGGTCATTCGCTTCCCTTATTTCGTCCAAGTCAGCAGTATCAATAAAAAATTTCATAGGTCATTTGGTGATTTGATTGGCTTCGTTAGCGTGCTCTAAAATATGAAATTATGGCCAAAGTTTAAGGTGTTTTCATTTTTGGCTTCTGCGCCTATTAAGAAACAAATACCCCCTACCCTTCTCTCTTTTAAAAAGTATGAATCATTTCTATTTTTGGTTGATGTGAACGAAATGATGCGAATCTGTATTGGTTACCACTTTAAGCACATACACGTATAAAATAGATATGTAAATCCTTATACAGAAAACATTAAAGTAGTTTAAAATGGAAGTATTTCTTCGGTAAAATCGTTTTATTCACAACGCCTCTTACGTTATGTAAGAAAGATTTTTTTCTCGGTACTAATATCTGAACTCTCAAAATTGTTATGCCCGGTACAAAAATTTCAAAACTATTTTCGACAGTCTTATTCATCGCCCTCTTCTTTCCTATTGCACTAGCTGCACAAAATACGGATCAAACGTCATCAAACAGCGATAAACCCAATCTCTTTCTTGATTGCGGCTATTGCTACCAGAGTTACTTAAAGGAAAACGTGACGTTTGTAAACTATGTACGCGATAAAGAAGATGCGCAAATCCATTTGCTTATTACCCGTGCCCAAACCGGAAGCGGGGGTACCGAGTTTACATTATCCTTTTACGGGCAAGACATGTATGACGGAATGGATGATGAGATCACATTTTCATCTCCCGACACAGATACGGATCAAGAAACTCGAGCAGCCTTGGCTAACTATATTAAAATTGGGCTCATACCTTACTTATCGCAAACGCCCTTAATTAATAATATTGGTATTAGTTATGACGGCACCGAGCAGGAATCAACGGATAATGGCCGCGATAAGTGGAATTACTGGATTTTCAATATTGGAGGGGATGCCTCGGTAAGTGGAGAAGAGCAACAGAGCTCGCTGGAATTGAGAGGTGAAATAAGTGCCGACCGTATTACTGAGAATTTAAAAATTGAACTTGAAGCAGACGGTAATTTTGAGCGAGAAACCTTTCAGCTTAACAATGAAGACACCACCTTCACCAGTAATCGCGAAAGTTTTGAAGCGCTTGTTGTAAAAAGCATTTCACCACATTGGTCGGTAGGTGCTTCATCGAGAATTTCCTCTTCAACGTTTCGCAATATTAAATTTCAGGCTGGAGCAAGCCCGGCCATTGAGTATAACATATTTCCATATCGCGAGTACAACGTACACGAGTTTAGCTTTCTCTACCAAATATCGCCAACCTATTACCAATACCGCGATACTACCATCTTCAATAAAACCGAAGAATTTTTGGTAGAACAAAGCCTTGAAATAGACTACAACGTTACTAAAACCTGGGGTTCAATTAATGCCTCGCTTGAAGGGTCAAACTTTATGCACGACTTCAGTAAAAACCGGGTTGATTTTCGCGGGCGCCTTAATTTCCGGGTGTTCAGAGGCCTATCATTAAATGTGTTTGGTAACTACTCGCTTATTAATGATCAAATTGCCCTGCCCGGTGAAGGTGTAACCGACGAGGAAGCTTTACTTCGGCTGCGCGACAGGGCTACCGGTTATGAATATCGGATAGGCTTTGGGCTCAACTATACCTTTGGATCTATTTTCAATAATATTGTTAATCCGCGATTCTAAATTAATCGCGAATAATTTTCAGATTCCAAACCCTTCTTCCGCACAACAGCAGCTGTAACAGCTGTTATTCACTCGAGTTGTTAAAACTCGTTAATAACAGCTTATTCAGCATATTTCTCCGTCAAGAATGAATCTTTGCCCTCGCCGCCCCGTACATACAATGCTTATAAAATTAAATTCAAATATTTACTCGTGAAAAAAGACACTTTAGGGCTCTTACTTATAGCCGTATTTTTCCTGCAGGCCTGCAGCGGGAATGCAAACCGACCAAATTTTAACCGGCAACAAAATCAGCAAGGTACCAGTGTAGAAACTATTACTGTTGAAGCAGAATCTATTTCTCGACAAATACGCTCGTTTGGTACGGTAGAAGCACAGGACGTGGTACAGGTCACCCCGCAAGTGAGTAACCGTATCACTCAAATTTATGCTGATCTCGGCGATACGGTTAGCCAGGGTGCACGATTGGCTGAAATTCGGGGCAACACCTTTCGCGATCAAGTGCAGCAGGCGCGCGCGCAGTTGGAACAAGCACAAGCCGCCTTTCAGCGAGATAGTGCCCAATATGCACGCCAGCAAACCCTATATGAGCGCGATTTAATCAGCAAGTCGGAACTCGATAATGCGCGTGCTACCTTTCAAAACAGCAAAGCCCAGGTGGAATCTGCACGTGCAACACTTACGCAAAACCAAGAAAGCCTTGATAATACCGTCATTCGGTCACCGGTTTACGGGGTAGTGATATCAAGAAACGTGGCGGAGGGTGATCTGGCCTCATCGGGGACAGTTGCATTTGAAATTGGAAACCTTACCGGATTTGAAACGAGTGTATTTTTACCGCTCCAGGAATGGGAACGTGTGGATGTAGGCCAGCAGGTTACCTTCCGGCTTTCTAACCAACAATCTTCATCTGCCACAGGCCGTGTAGCCCGCATCAGTCCGCGTTTGGATCCGACCACGGGCCTTGGTGAGGTTGTTATTGCCTTCACCAGCCAAGGGCCTTCTATTTATCAGGGCGTGCTTGTAGAGTCTATTATTAATGTTGAAACCCGACCAAATGCAGTCACTATTCCGCGATCAGCTTTAGTAGAGAATGTGCAAACCGTAATTGAGCCCGAATCAAACGCTATACAGATCGAACGATCGTACTCTGCCTTTGTGGTGCAGGATGATACACTGGCCTTGAAGCGTGAGCTAACCCTGGGCATTGAGCAAGGTGACAAGGTAGAAATACTCAGCGGATTACAAGCCGGCGATGAAGTTGTAATTACGGGACAAACCGGCCTCGAAGACAGCTCCCGCGTTCGTATCGCACAAACCGGCCAGTTTCAAGATCAGTCGGTTCCCATTGGCGGACCACAGCCCAGCAGCGCTACCAGTGATACCAGCTCAGCCAATTCTAACAGTAACTAACCCGTTATATGAAAGCTTTAGCACGCAAGGCGGTTGAGCGGCCAGTCACTTTTTTCATGATCAGTTTGATTGTGATTGGATTTGGCCTGTTTGGACTCTCCAAACTCCGGCTCGATCTTTATCCCGACGTTTCCTTCCCCACTGTTACGGTTTATACTACCTACGAAGGCGTGGCTCCGGAAGACATGGAAACCCTAATCACCCGCCCTATTGAAGAAGCAGTAGGTAGCATTAGCGGTGTTCGGCGCGTGCGCTCGCTTTCCAGCCAGGGCGCCTCGGTTGTTAAGTTAAGTTTTAACTGGGGTACCGATTTATACATCGCGGAATCAGATGTTCGGAAAGAGCTCGATTTTGTTCGGCGGGCGGTGCCGCAGGACGCCGAGCAACCCATTGTTTTTTCGTATGATCCCAACCAGGAACCCATTGTCGTATTAACGCTTACTTCCAATACGCGCAGCCCTCGCGAGCTTCGCACATTATCTAAACAGGTGCTTGAGCAGCGCATAGAACGGATTCAGGGCATTGCATCAAGCGAAACCTCCGGCGGGTACGAACGGCAGATTAACATCGAAATTAGCAATCAAGAAATGCGGGCTTACGGGCTCACTATATCTGCCATTGCCAGCAAACTGCAGCAGGAAAATATTCAAGTACCGGCCGGTCAACTTATTGAAGGGCGCACCATTTATTCGCTGCGCACCATCGGCGAATTTAAAAACGTGGAGCAGATACGCAATACTATTATTGATGTGCGTGAAGGCCAAACCATACTGCTCGAAGACGTAGCACGCGTTGAAGACGGCGTGGCCCGCCCCATTGGAAATGTACATATCAACGGCGAACAGGGCGTTATTGTAAACGTGTATAAGCAGAGTGATTCGAACGTGGTGACAGCCGCGGGCGAAGTTGTGGGAAGTATCTCCGACTTTGAAGAAGTTTTACCCGATGATGTGAACATCGAGGTACTTACCAACAAAGCCGATTTTATTGAAAAGTCGATCGATAACTTGCTTTGGACAGGCCTTCAAGCCGTTATTTTAGTGGTCCTTATCCTGCTAATTTTCTTGGGCAGCAGCCGTTCGGCCCTCATCATCGCCATATCCATACCAATATCTATTATCGCCACCTTCAGTGTTATGAACTGGGCCGATCTAAGCCTGAATATCATTTCACTGTCGGGTCTCACGCTCGCGGTGGGCTTGGTGGTTGATGATGCCGTAGTGGTGCTTGAGAATATTTTCCGATTCCGTGAGGAAGGTGAAGATCGCGATACTGCTGCAGTATTTGGCGCGCAGGAAGTAGCAGTACCGGTAGTTATTTCCACACTAACAACCCTGGTGGTTTTCCTGCCCATTCTGTTTGTACCAGGTATTGCCGGTTTTCTCTTCCGTGACTTAGCTCTAACCATTTCATTTGCGCTGGCTATTTCGTCACTGGTTGCGCTTTCTATGATACCGATGATGAGCTCGCTGCTGCTCAAGGAAGAGCGCGAAAATCACGAAGACCGCCAAAACTATCTTAAACGTCTGCTCAACTGGAGCCGGGGCAATATTTTCAAACGCATTGCCGTGGCGCCGTTACTGCTGCTCGGTATTATTGTGTATCCATTTGTGTGGTTATTTCGCAAAGGATCTGAAAAAACCGGTTCCTTCTTCAGCAAAAAAGTGGGGCCGTACCTGCGTCGAAACCTTGATCGCATGGAGCGAAAGTATAACCATTGGCTCAATGACCTGGTCGAAAAAAGCGGAACCGTAGTAATTGCGGCGTTTTTATTCTTCCTGATCACGCTGCCGCTGTTTTTCTTCCTGGGAGGTGAATTTTTCCCGGAAGTTGATGAAAATGCCTTCACCCTTGATGTGCAACGCGAGCCCGGTGTTAGTCTCACCGAACTGGAGCGGACCATTACCCGCGTAGAAGGCATCATTGATGAGCAAGTACCCGAAGCCCGACTGGTAGTTTCTGACTTTGGCGATAAAGAAGGCATTGAAGGCGCCGATAATCCGGGCGGTTACCAAGGCAGTGTTCGCGTTGAGCTTGTTCCACAGGGTGAACGCAGCCGCGGACAGCAGCAGATTGTCGCCTCCCTGCTCGATACTCTTGAAGTGGTACCGGGGGCAGAAATCAAGCAGATTACCGAAGATCCCCTTACACCCGAGGGCGAAAATGGACTTGTAGTACAAATATTTGGATATGATCAACAGACGAAAGACAACCTTGCCACACAGGTTAAACGGCAAATGCAGGGCATTAGTGGTATTGTAAACGTATTCAGCTCTGCAGATGAAGGACGGCCGGAACTTCGGGTGATTATGGATCGCGAGCGCATTTCGCGCCTGGGCATGACAACTTCCCAAGTAGCCAATGCGCTAAGCGATGCTGTTCAAGGTAATATTGCTACTACTTTTGTTGACCAAGGCATTGAATTTGAAGTGCTGGTACAGCTAACGCCCGCCGAAAAATCTGAAACCACGGATTTACAAACACTGCAGATTGAAACCCCGGAAGGGAATTTTGTGCCGCTAAACAACCTTGCCCGTATTGAGCGTTATACCGGCCCCACTAACATCACCCGAATTAACCAGGAACGCGTAACAGAAGTAACCGCCGACTTGTCTGAAATCGACTTGCAAACGGCATCATCACGCACCCGTGCGCAGCTCGATAATATGGAGTGGCCTGAGGGGTATCGCTACCAGCTGGCCGGCACGGCCGAAGATCAGGCGGCTTCCTTTAATTACCTGATGATTGCCTTTATGATTGCCGGAATTCTAACCTACATGGTAATGGCTTCTCAATTTGAAAGCCTCATGGAACCATTCATCATTATTCTCACCATTCCCATGGCCCTCAGCGGCGTGCTCATTATGCTCTGGATTACCAACACGGCTATTAGTGTTACTTCAATGGTTGGGTTGATTCTGCTTTCGGGTATTGTGGTGAATAACGGCATTGTAATGATTGACTACATCAAAATATTGCAAGCACGTAATCTCACGCGTCACGAAGCGATTGTTGAAGGAGCAACACGAAGACTGCGACCTATTTTGATGACCGCATTCACTACTATTTTATCAATGGTGCCACTGGCTCTTGAACTTGGCTCAGGCTCAGAAACCTGGAGTCCTATGGCCCGAACAGTTATCGGGGGGCTGGCCATGTCAACCATATTAATGTTGTTTGTGGTGCCCTGCATGTATAATTTAATTAACAGCTTGGTTGAGAATCTGGGCTTCGACTCGGTGCATAAAGAAGACCCCATTCACTCCACGGAGATCAACAAGGTGTAATATCATGAAACAATTCAGTGTAGCCGGACAAATTTTAAAACGCCCCATCAGTGTTATAATGGTTACACTGATTGTGATTGGTTTTGGCGTTTTTTCATTGTCCAACTTAAAAATTACGCTTTATCCCTCTTTTAATATTCCGGTGCTGGCTATTTCGAGCAGTTATGGCAATGTGGCACCCGAAGACATGAGCCAGCTTATTGTTGAACCTATTGAGGGCGCTGTTTCCGGTATCGAAGGCATTGAAACCCTGGATGCAAATGTAAGCAAGGGCAGCGCCTTCATCATTCTACGGCTCACTGAGGGCGTTAACATTCGTAATACCGAGCTAAAGGTACGTGAAGAGCTAAGCAGAATACGCAATGAGCTGCCTAACGAAGCCTCAGAACCGGTTATCTTTCAGTTTGATCCGGAGAATTTCCCCATCATGCGGCTCAGCCTTGATGCATCAAACCGCGGCTTGGATGATCTGCGTCAACTAGGTATTGAATTTATTGAACCGCGCATTGAACGGCTGCCCGGTGTAGCCTCCGCCGATACGCGCGGCGGCTTGGAACGCAAAATTTTTGTTGATATTAAGCCCACGTCGCTTGCTCAGTACAACCTTGTTCCATCTGACATAGAAAGTGCCCTGCGCAGCAACAATGTAGAAGTACCCATCGGAAATGTGGTAACGGCAAGCCAGAGCTACAGCGTGCGCGCTCAGTCGATGTATAACACCACTGAAGAAATCAGGCAGACTATTGTTACGCGATCGGAGAATGGCGTACCTGTACGAATAAAAGATGTGGCTGAGGTAAACGACGGTTTTGCCGAGATTAACACGCTGGTAGAGATAAACGGCAAAAACAGCGTTTCCATTGGGGTTCAAAAAAAGTCTGATGCTAACACACTTGACGTAACTAAAGCTGTTGAGGCCGAACTTGAAAACATAAACGCCAACTTGCCGCCCGGCGTAAACCTGCAGGTACTTACCAACGACGGTGATAACGTAGAAAACTCTATTTCCAACTTAACGCAGTCGGCACTGGCTGCACTGGTAGTAGTGATTGTTATTCTGCTGATTTTTATGGGAGGTTGGCGCATTGCATTTGTTGTGGCGGCCTGTATTCCTGTTTCTGTGACAGCTACTTTTGCGGCCATGTACGGGCTGGGGCTCACGCTCAACATACTCACCATTACGGCCCTGGCACTAGCTATTGGGCTGTTGGTTGATAATGCCATTGTAGTTTCAGAAAGTATTGCCCGCAAGCTCGAAGAAGATATACCCAAACACCAAGCTGCGCTTGAAGGCACGAATGAAGTAATTGGTGCGCTTTTAGGCGCCACGCTTACTACGCTTGGTGTTTTTGTGCCAATCATCGGCCTTTCCGGCGTGCAGGCTCAATTTTTCTCTCAGTTTGCGCTTACCATCAGCATCGCTATCTCCATTTCTTTTATAGCATCCATTATTCTCGTTCCGGTACTCTCGCTGCTGGTTCTCGATAAAAACCAGTTTCAGCAAGACCGGTGGACGTCTCGGTTGGTAAAACGTTTTGAAGCCAAATATGCATCTTCACTCCGCTGGTTAATGCACCGCAAATGGATTTCTGTTGTATTTGTCGTTTTACTCATCGGCGGCACGTATATGATTTACCAAAACCTCCAGTCCGAATTTTTTGCGCAATCTGACTCCGGCTCAACCCGGGTGAACATTGAGCTGCCCACCGGTACAAAGCTTGTTCGAACTGCAAACGTTATGCGCGAATTCAGTGAACAAATTCGACAAATGCCCGAGGTTGAAACCGTTGTTACCGAAATCGGACAGAGTGGTTTTCGCACGCAAACCAACGAGGGAAATATTTCCGTGAATCTGGTTGATATGAGCGAACGCGACGTTTCCACATCAGAATTTTCACTACAATTAAGCCGGCAGTTGCAAGCTCCCGGTGTAGATGTGACGGTGAGTGGAGCCGGCGGTGGCGGAGGTTTTGGAGGCTTCGGTGGAAACTCGATACGGCTTAGCCTTGTGGGTCCCGATGTTGAAGTACTGCAGGCAATTTCAAATAAAATTGAAACCGTAGTACAGGCCGACTCAAACGTAATTTCCGTTGACAACGGCCGTACTGACCCTACTCCGGAGCTGCAGTACCATGTTGATCGTCAACGCATTAACCGAATGCAGCGTACACTAAATGAAGTAGCCAATTCTTTAAAGACACAAGTACAGGGCACGCGTGTAGGCTTTTTCCGTGAGGAAGGCCGCGAAGTACCAATCGAAGTGCGTGTATCAAAAAATGCAATTACAAATCGCGAAGCCCTTTTCGACCTTGAACTGCTGCAGGTTGATGGGGTGCGTATACCCGTAGCAGCACTGGGTCAGTTTGAAAGCACCAAGGGCGTTAGCCAAATTCAACGCCGCGATCGTGAAACCGTTCTGGACGTCAATATAGAAGTTTCAGGAAACGCGCAAGAGTACCGCCAGCGTATTATTAATGTCATTCAAAGAAATGTTGTACTGCCCGACGGCTACCGTTATGAATTTACCGGCAGTACCAGTCAGTCGCAGGAAGGCGCAAACGAAGTACTGTGGGCCCTGCTGGCTGCTTTGCTACTTACCTATATGATTATGGCTTCGCTGTTTGAAAATTTCAGGGATCCGTTTATCATCTTCTTTACTATTCCGCTGGCATTTTTCGGAGCGTTTGCCGGGCTATTTATCCTCAATTCACCGCTTAGCGCAACTGCTTACATCGGCATATTTATGCTCGTTGGCATTATTGTAAATAACGGCATTGTATTGGTCGATTATATGCACCTGTACACAAAAACAATGAATATTCTGACTCATTATTTAACAATGCAATTGAAGCCTGTAAGCGACGAATGCGGCCGATTATACTTACGGCTCTCACCACAATTTGCTCTATGATTCCTTTATCGTTGGGCATAGGCACCGGAGCTGATATTTGGACGCCTCTGGCCCGCTCGGTGATAGGCGGTCTCTTCTTCGGATTCGGTGCTGACCCTTTATATCATTCCCGCATTTGTAATGGGCATTAGTAAAAAACGACGAGAGGCGATTAAAGAGAGCAAAGAAGTAGATTAAGTTTACCTATATTGCTTTTAAAATAGCGCAGGAGTTTACATATTTAATAAAAAGCGAACATAACCGTTGTAGTAAGTTAACGGCTATTTCAATTAATTAAATCGATCTATTATGAGTAAGAAAAATTACACCCTCGGATTTTTATCAGGAGCAGTGGTAGGTTCAATGCTGGCCCTGCTATATGCACCCGACAAGGGAAGCAATACGCGCGATATGCTCTCTTATCGGCTCAGTAATTATGTAGACGAGCTGGGCAAGATTATTGATCAGCTCACTAATCAACAGGAAATTATATCGGATGCAAAACGCCAGGGTGATGAAGTAGTTGAGGACGCCCGGCAACGTGCAGAAGATTTAATAAAGGAAGCAGAAGATCTGCTGAATACCATTGAGGACACCAAGAAAAGCGTGCAGAATGGAGAGAAGTCCTAGCCAATAATTCTTTTTCAAGATACAAGTTAAAAGGCCTCCTATGGAGGCCTTTTTTTGTTACACTTATCAGCTTTACCAGTACTAAATAAAAAAGCCCCGGAAGACAATTCCGGGGCTTTAATTTTAGAAGTTATTCAATGAGATTTTATGACTCATCCTCTTCTACATCAGCGGCGGTTTGAATATCATCACTTTCGCCGTTTTCATCACCGGCGCTGAGCTGTTCAAACACTTTGGCCACTTCTTGCTCCTCTTCGTCGAGATCGGCTTTCTGGCCAACGATAAGGTCGTCATACTTTTTGAGACCTGTACCGGCCGGAACTTTGTGACCAACAACCACATTCTCTTTGAGACCCAACAGGTGATCTTTCTTCGCCTCAATAGAAGCTTGGGTAAGTACCTTTGTGGTCTCCTGGAATGATGCGGCTGAAAGCCAGCTTTCGGTTGAGAGCGCTGCTCGCGTAATACCCAGCAGAATTGGCTTCGAAATAGCCGGCTCTGCTTCGCGGGTTTCGAGCTCGTCTTCGCCTTCAGTAATAAGCTCGTTGTTAATGTCGCGAACTTCGCGGCGATCAAGCTTTGTGCCTGGCTTCAGGTCACTTCCGCCCGGATCGGTAACAACATACTTACCAATCAACTCATCATTTCGGCGATTCAGCTCAAAGCGGTCAACCTTATCATTTTCAAGGAAGTTGGTATCACCGGAATCGGTTACCTGTACTTTCTGCATCATAGTGCGAACGATTACCTCAATGTGCTTATCGTTAATCTGCACACCTTGCAGTCGGTAAACCTCCTGTATCTCATTCACAAGATAAGACTGCACCGCATATGGACCGAGAATATTCAGAATTTCTTCGGCGGGAATGGTACCGTCAGAAAGTTGCTGACCGGCTTCTACGTAATCATTCTCCTGTGCAAGAATATGCTTAGAGAGTGAGATGAGATACGTGCGCTCATCGGTGCCGTCTTTACTTTCAACGATTACTTCCTGCTTACCACGTTTACGTCCGCCCATGCGAACAATACCGTCAATTTCAGAAACAACAGCCGGATCGTTCGGTGAACGAGCCTCAAACAGCTCGGTTACACGCGGAAGACCCGCCGTAATATCCTTTGATTGACCAGTTTGACGCGGAATCTTAGCCAGTACCTGTCCGGCAGAAACATCTTCTCCGTCGTCCACAACAATGTGTGTATCAACAGGCAGTGTTTTTTCCCGAACGCGGTCATCATCCCCCTTCACCATTAAGGTAGGTACGAGTGATCGATCCTTAGAATCGATAATTACTTTTTCACGGTGACCGGTTTGTGAATCAGTTTCTTCGGCATACGTGAAATCTTCGATCAGATCTTTGTACTCAATGGTACCGTCAATTTCCGAATAAATATTGGCATTGTACGGATCCCATGTACAAAGTGGAATGTCTTTCGGCACTACATCACCTTCTTCAACTTGGAGCTCGGCTCCATATGGAATATTGTAGGTGATAAGTGTTTTGCCTTCTTCGTCAAGAATTTTGATTTCGCCCGCACGGCTCACACAACGTTGTGAATTTCTTCACCGTCGTCGTATTCAACTACACGCACGTTTTCAAATTCTACTTTACCCTCGAACTTGGCCTTGTGCATCGATTCTGACTCCATGCGCGATGCCGTACCACCTACGTGGAAGGTACGCA
>NNSL01000505.1 GCA_003123965.1 Balneolaceae bacterium SMO_bin1 | reverse complement strand
TGTGATGACAGCAAGATAAAAAGAGGTTGTCTGCCAGTTTGATTCTGCCTATTTTCAGCCCCTCATGAACTGGCTACGTTCCCACATATTACGTATTGGCACCATTGCAATGCTTTGCGTTGGTCTCATGCTTGCAATAGCCAAGCCCGTGCATGCAACTCAATCGAATGCTGAGTTTGCCAATTGGCTGCAAACCTTGGCCAAAAAAACGCATGCCGCACAGCTCGAACAGCAACTTCATGCGCTCAAGAAGTCTGATTCCGATATCAATTCGCTTATAGAGCAGGCTTCGGAAATTATCAGTCAGAACAATGATGACTTCAACCTGCCCGAGGGCACCGCTTCTGATAACCTGCAGCAGATACTGTTAGTAGAGTGGAATCAATATCAGAACGGAAGCGCCATGTCTGCCGTACCCACGCACGAGCGGGTGAAACCAACGTTCTCGCTGCAGCCGCATCAAATAGCAGGATTAGACGGACTGCCTTTACTCCCTTTTAAAAACGGAAGCCTTGGGCCTTCAGCAAAAGTTATTGCTCCCGATGCGTTGCCCGGCGATGCCTACTTAATTGCACCGCTTATTAGCGGGATTGCCATTGGCGCGCCCTAGATTTACTGCACTACCCTCTCTTTTCCACTGCTCGTTTTTTAAGGCAGTGCCTTAAAATTTATCTACAACAAGAAACATTGCATAGTTATGAATAATAATGGAACTAAATTAGCATTTATTGCTGCATTCTTACTTATTACCGGGTGGTATTTGTGGCCCAGTGTGCAGCTTTGGCTGGAACGCAACTACATTGAAGACCTTCCACAGGCCGAAGAGGCTACTTACCGTGAAGAAAATGCTGGAAAACTGCAGGACCTGCGTGAAAATGCCCTTTCTCTCGGGCTCGATCTGCAGGGCGGTATGCACGTTACCTTGGAAGTGGGAACGCCCCAGCTTGTACGCGAACTGGCGGGTGAATACGCCGACAGTACGTTGACCAATGTAATCAGTCAGGCTGAGGAGCAAGCCCTTGAAAACGACTCTGATTTTATTGAAGTAATGGTTGATCTGTTTGAGCAGCGCGATGCAAATGCGCGCCTGAGTCGATATTTTCGCTCTGATGCCGGTGATATTACGCGGCGATCAACCAATGCCGAAATTGAGCAGTACCTGAAGAATCAACGCTCAAGCGCCGTAGATCGCGCGATGGATATTATTCGATCACGCGTGGACCGATACGGAGTTACCGAGCCCTCCATTCTTGAGCAGGGCAATAACCGCGTAGTGGTTGAGCTGCCCGGCGTGGCCGACAAGCAGCGTATTCGTGATCTTTTGAAGGGGACGGCCCGCCTGGAATTCCGTTTGGCTCCCAATGCCGATCAAATTTCAACGGCCAAGGAGCAGATAATCCAATACTTTGATCAACAGGCCCAGGCTGATACTACCGCCGACAGCCTAAACCAGGCGCCAAGCCAAAACCCGCTGCTGCAAGTCATGAATCCGCAGACCCGAACACCTTACGTGTTTGGATATGCCGCAGCCACAGATACCGGTCGCGTAAGTGAACTGCTGAACCGTGAACAAGTGCAGCGCATATTGCCCCGAAACGCCACGCTGATGTGGGAGTCGGGACCGTTCCAGACTATGGAAAATGGCGGTGAACTGTTCCGCTTATATGCCGTTCGCGATCAAATAGAAATGACCGGCGATGTTATTGAGGAGGCCTCAACGCAGTTTTCGCAAACCACCAATCAGCCCGAGGTGTCCATGAACATGAATAGCGAAGGGGCGCGACAATGGGCCCGTATAACCGGAGCCAATATTGGCAAACCAGTAGCCATCGTGCTCGATGGGTATGTGTACTCCTATCCCAATGTGCAGACTAAAATTTCCAGTGGCCGTTCATCCATCACCGGGCTCGAAAGCCCCGAGGAAGCGCAAGACCTTGTGAATATTCTGCTCTCGGGTGCACTGCCCGCCCCGCTCGATATTGTTGAGGAACGCACCGTTGGTGCCACGCTCGGTGAGGAGTCTATCCAGGCCGGTTTTTATTCCACCCTCTTTGGGCTGATAGCGGTAGCCATATTTATGATCGTGTATTATCACAAAGGTGGGGCTATTGCCGACCTTGCCCTGATTCTGAACATTATATTTATTTTGGGTATTCTCGCGGCTTTCAAAGCCACACTCACATTACCCGGTATTGCCGGTATTGTACTCACCATTGGTATGGCGGTGGATGCGAACGTGCTCATATTCGACCGTATACGCGAGGAGCAACGCCTGGGCAAAACCATGCGTGCAGCTATTGATGCCGGATATAAAAATGCCATGAGCGCCATTGTTGATGCCAACGTAACCACCTTCTTTGTGGGTATTATCCTGTACAGCTTCGGCGTAGGGCCTATTAAGGGCTTTGCCGTTACGCTGATGGCCGGTATTGTAGCATCACTTTTCAGCGCCATTGTAATTACGCGTGTTATTGTTGATTACCTGACCCGCGACAAAATCCAAAGAAATTAGCTTCGGATAAGCCCGATTATCGCTTTTAAATATTAACGCTTAGATTTTTATACCATGAGATGGTTCGAAACACCAAACTTTGACTTTGTAAACAAACGCAAGATAGGATACATGATTTCAGGCATCCTGCTTGCGGCCTCCATTATTGCAATTCTGGGTAAGGGGCTTGAGTACGGCATCGACTTTAGGGGCGGTAAGGAGTTCGTCCTTGAATTTGAACAGCCGGTAGAGGTAACCGATATCAGGAGTGAACTTACAGAACCGCTCGACGGTACCCCCGAGGTAAAACTGTTCGGTAGCCCGCAAGAAATCCTAATCCGTACTGATGCCAGCGGCACTATTAACGAAGTGCAGAACAGCATCACCTCAACCATGCAGCAGATGTATCCGCAAAATGCGGCAACGGTTATCAAAACTGATGTGGTAGGTCCGCGGTTTGCTGAAGACCTGAAGCAGGGCGCGCTTAATGCCATCATCTTTGCGATGATTATTATCTTCCTTTATATCCTAATCCGGTTCAAAAACTGGACCTTTTCGGCCGGGGCCGTTGCGGCACTGTTCCACGATGTGATTATTGTGCTCGGTATTTTTACCATCTTCAATGATATCGCTCCGTTCAGCATGCAAATCGACCAAACCATCATCGCTGCGTTCCTCACTATTGTGGGTTATTCGCTGAACGATACCGTGGTTGTGTACGACCGTATCCGCGAAAACATGCTTGAATACACCACCATGGACTTTCTGAAGATGATTAACAAAAGTATGAATGATACGCTGAGCCGTACCGTCATTACTTCACTCACTACCTTGTTTGTGGTAACTGTACTGTTTATTTTTGGAGGCGAAGTGCTTAAAGGATTTTCATTTGCCTTGATGTTAGGGGTAATGATTGGTACTTACAGTTCACTGTTTGTCGCTACCTCAGTAGTGGTTGAACTGAAGCTGCGAGCGCTGGAAGATTAAACGTCACAACATTAATTAATCCACAGTAAAATGAATTTCAATGTATCAGAACGCTATAATTGTGTAGTTATAGAATTCAAGGGTAACGTGATGGGCGGCCCCGATGCCGTTCGCTTAAACGAAAAGCTTCATGAGCTTATTGAAAAAGATCAAACCAATGTGGTGGCTGATCTCAGCAAGGTGAAGTTTATGAACTCTTCTGGGCTTGGTATGCTTATTGGTGGGCTGACCACCATGCGTAAAGCCGGCGGCGATTTGCGTATTGCAAATGCCACCGATAAAATCGAGAGCCTGCTGGTAATCACAAAGTTGATTACGGTGTTCAAGCATTTTCGTTCGCTTGATGAGGCGATCGAATCCTTCCAGAATAATGAAGAAAACGAAGATACCGAGCAGTAATTTAAATTAACGATAATTTAAAAAGGGGTGATATCACCCCTTTTTTTGTGGATTAACTTATTTTTATGGCCATTCGAGTTGTTGTGGGCGCCCAATGGGGTGATGAAGGGAAAGGAAAAATTGTTGACCTGCTAAGCAAATCCGCCGATTACGTAGTGCGCTACCAGGGCGGGGCTAATGCTGGTCACACCCTTAAATTTGACGATACCAAAGTAGTTCTGCATCTTATTCCATCCGGTATTTTTAACGGCGATGCTACCTGCATAATTGGAAATGGCGTAGTGATTGATCCGCTGGCGCTGCTTGAAGAAATCGAAAACGTACAGCAGCTGGGCGTAAACCTTGATGGTAAACTGCTGATAAGCAATGCCGCCCATATTATTCTGCCCTACCACCAATTATTAGATCAACTGAAAGAGAAAAACCGCGGCGAAGATGCCATTGGCACAACCGGACGCGGCATTGGCCCGGCTTATGTCAGTAAAATTTCGCGCGTTGGTATTCGAGCTGGTGATTTATATCAGCCCGAAACGCTTAAGAAGAAAGTGCGCAGCAACCTGGCGGATATTAACGAAGCCTTGACGCATATTTATAAAGAGCCGACCCTTAAGGCAGATGAGATTATTGACGCCCTTTTAGAGGCTGCCGAAAAGCTTCGTCCCTATATTGCGCAAACAAGCTCAATTTTGCACAATGCTATTCGCGATAATAACGAGATTTTGATGGAAGGTGCCCAGGGCAGCTTGCTTGATATCGACCACGGAACTTATCCATATGTAACGTCATCTTCTCCTACAGCCGGTGGGGCATGCACCGGCGCGGGCGTACCACCCTCTGCCATCGATCATGTGATGGGGATTTCCAAAGCGTACTGCACGCGCGTTGGCAACGGTCCGTTTCCTACCGAACTAACCGGAGAGACCGGTGAAAAGCTGCGTGAAGCAGGACAGGAATTTGGCGCCACTACCGGCCGACCCCGCCGCTGCGGATGGATTGACCTGGTAGCGCTTAAGTATGCTGTTCAAATTAATGGCATGGATGAGCTTGCGCTTACCAAGCTGGATATACTTGATGATTTTGAAGAAATAAAACTTTGCACCCACTACAATATTGATGGTGAAGAAGTGGATGTTTTTCCGCTTGATTTTGATGCACTGGAAAATGCACAGCCGGTGTACAAAAGCATGCCGGGCTGGCAGACGGAAATAGGAGCATTTGCAAGCAGAGAGGCGATGCCCGCCGAGGCTCAGGATTTCATAACATTTATTGAAGAGTATTTAGAGGTATCGATCAAAATATTATCAACCGGTCCCAAACGCTCAGAAACGCTGGTTTTTTAATCCGGAACCGACGGTTTAGGGCTCAAAAAAATCTAAATTTCTGTTGAAAAGTAGGTGGTAAAGACCTTATATTTGGAATCGCTAAGCGGGAGTAGCTCAGCGGTAGAGCATCTCGTTGCCAACGAGAAGGTCGCGAGTTCAATTCTCGTCTCCCGCTCAAAGCCCTTGCAGGAAACTGTAAGGGCTTTTTTGTTGGAGTAAACTTTTAAAGGTTAATGTACATATTCAAATGCGGCTGCTGGGCAGAAAGATTTAGCAATATTCTGTTTTGGGCATCAACTGTTAATCTATAATGCCGCTGGCAGAACCCTTCTTTTGTTTTTTTTCAAACTGCAGGGTTACCTGCGTTCCAGTGTCGGTTCTGTCATATTTAAGGTCGGCATCTAGTTGTGTACTTAGCACGGATATAATTTTCATGCCCAATGAGTCTGCCCCATTTTTGCTGAAATGATCAGGTAAGCCTACTCCATCATCGGCAAGTGAGAACGTGAGCAAGTCTCCTTCTTCATCAATATCTAATGCAATGGTCCCTTCGTCCCGTCCCTCAAATGCATGCTGATAAATATTGGTCAGCAGTTCGTTGAGAATTAGCGCGAGGGGCACAGCTTGGTTTACATTAATTTTAATTGATTTAGTATTGAGTTTGACGTCTATATCTGTAGAAGATGAATTTGCCTTTGCGGCGTTTTGAATGATTCTTGATATTTCATCTTCTAGATGTATTTCAGATAAACTATTGGATTGATATAGTAATTCATGAATAGCAGCTATTGATTGAATGCGATTCTGGCTGCTGGTTAATTGCTCGGTTAAAGTCGTGTGATCTGAGTTTAAAGCCTGCAATTGCAATAGCCCGGAAATAACAGCTAGGTTATTTTTTACCCGGTGATGAACTTCTGCCAAGAGTACTTCTTTTTCGCGGAGAGTTTGCTGAATTTCTTGTTGGTAATTTTTAAGCCTGGAAATATTTAATCCCTGTTCCTATCATAAATTCTTGGTCACTACCCTCAAATAAAGTGGCATTAAACAGGTACGGGTCTTTATTCCCATTCTTATTCACCAAGGTGGCTTCTAAACTGGCATTACCCTCTTCAAATACTTGTTCAATTTTAGACTCAACGAGCGCTTTATCTTCTACAAAATATTCGGCAGGACTTTTATAGGTTAATTCAAAATCAGAGTACCCTGTTGTTTCCTGTAATTTTTTGTTCCAGCGTAAAATATTGCCCGCCTTATCGTACATAAAGAATAGTGCTGGCAGGCTATTTATAATTTCTTTGTTAAGTTCGCGTTCCTTATCAAGTTCTTGCTCGGCTTGCTTTCGGGTTGTTACGTTCCGGCCTGTTACAAACCAGGCTCCATCAGAATACTTAAAGGTATTCTCGAAATAGAATACCTGTTTTGTTGGTTGTGATGTAAACTTGCAGAGGAAGGTTCTTTTTAAATCTTTTTCATTCTTAAGAAATGATGATAATCAGTTCTTGTTTTTCTTTCTGAACAAAGCGATTTATAAACGAGGCATTTATATAATGCTCCCGGTTTCCTCCCAAGAGTTTCATCGCTCGTTCGTTAATCTCCAAAATGCGTAAGCTGTCAGCGTCAACAATCATCTGGATGTCGGATGAATTGTCTACGAATATTTTTTGCTTTTCCAGCTCTACATTTCGATTGGCAAGCTCATTTTTATTTTTAATGAGCTCTAAACGTGCCATTGCTTCATTGGCAAGCAACTTTAAACTTTCTTTTTGGGAGCTGGAGAGTTTTCTCGGTTCCTGATCAATCACGCAAAGGGCTCCAATATTATATCCATCTTTGGTTCGAAGTGGGGCCCCTGCATAGAATCGAATATGGGGATCTCCTTTTACATACGGGCTGTTTTTAAAACGCGCATCCTGTTCGGCGTCTTCAACAATAAATAAATCCTGTTCTAAAATAGAATACTGGCAGAAGCTGTCTTCTCTGGGCATACCATCAATATTCCACCCTTTCTTTGCTTTGGTTTGTTGGTGAGATGAGTCTAAAAGGTTCAAAAGCGAGATGGGTGTTTCGCAAATATTTGATGCCAGTTCGGTAAGCCCCTCCAACTCTGATTCTATTTCTTTCTGGAAAACATGATATGATTTTAACGCCTGAATGCGTTCTGATTCATTGGGGGTGCTCATTGTAAGGAATTAGAGTAATTTATTGGGTACGAATAAGATCGGCCAAGCTATGTAAATTTTATAAAAAAAAGAAGCAGATGCATATCATTTTAATCTATACCCTGATAATAGGCGTATATTACATAACATTTCTAATGGCATGATGTGAGGCAGTTACATCTCTACTTGCGTACCCATTTCCACTACACGGTTTGGTGGAAGGCCAAAATAGGCCGTAGCACGCTGCTCATTTCGAACCATCACGCCAAATAGACGATCGCGCCATTTGGCCATATCGGAATGCTCACTTTCTGTAGGCAATATTTGTTCTTTGCCGAGGAAGAAGGTGGTTTCTTCCAGATCTACCTCAAGGCCAGAGTCATCACTACTGATGCGCCGCAGCATGCTGGGAACATTTACGGTTTGTACAAATCCAGCTCGAATAATAACCCGGTAAAACCCTTTTTCCAGCGCTTCCACCTCAATCTGTTCACCTCGGGGAACGCGGGGGCGTTCTTCCGTATTCTTTACGCTAAGCAATACCACTGTTTCATGCAGCACCTTGTTATGTTTGATGTTATTGAGTAGGGCCGGGGGCGTTCCTTCGGGGTTAGAATACATGTAAACTGCGGTACCATCTACCCGTTTAATTTCTTCCACGTCTATTTCAGCAAAACTGCTCAAGTCTTTCATAAAGGACTCCAGCGGAATCTCACTACTTTTTAAATGTTTAGCCAAAATGGTACGGCCGCGCTTCCATGTGGTCATGAGGGTGAAAATTATAGCGGCTACTACAAGCGGAAACCAGCCCCCGTCGGGTATTTTTGGCATCATAGCACCCCAGAATGCAAGATCGATAACGAGGAATGCCGTAGTAAGCGCAAGCATAGCCGGTATACTCCAGTTCCACCGCACTTTTAGGACCACTGCAAACAGGATGGTGGTAAACACCATGTCGGTAGTAACGCCTACGCCGTATGCAGCCGCCAAGCTGCTTGATGAGCCAAAGCCGAATACCAAACCAATACAGGCAATCATCAAGATCCAGTTGACCGCAGGAATGTAAACCTGTCCTACTTCTTCGGCCGAAGTTTGCTTGATCTGCATTCGGGGGATGTAGCCGAGCTGCACTGCTTGACGCGTGAGCGAAAAAGCTCCGGATATTACCGCTTGGGAGGCAATAATAGTGGCGGTTGTGGCAATAACCACCATAGGGTATAAAGCCCATTCTGGACCCATACGGAAAAATGGGTTATGTACCGCCTCGGGCGTATGCAAAAGCAGCGCCCCTTGGCCAAAGTAGTTGAGCAGCAAGGCGGGGAGCACTATACCGAACCAGGTAATTCGGATAGGTAAAAGTCCAAAGTGACCAATATCGGCATAGAGGGCTTCGCCGCCGGTAACAACTAAAAATACGGAGCCGAGAACCAGAAAGCCGGAAACGCCGTTACGGATAAAAAACTCGTACCCATAAAGGGGATTTAAGGCTTTAAAAATTTCGGGTGAGCCGAGGATCTGATTTACACCTAGAACCCCGAGCGTGAGGAACCAAACGGTTGTAATGGGCCCAAAAACTTTGCCAATACCGGCAGTGCCGCGGCTTTGTACAAAAAATAGTCCGAGCAGTATACCTATGGTAATCGGGATAATATACGGCTCAAATACAGGAGTGGCCACCTGCAACCCCTCAATAGCACTTAGCACGGATATGGCCGGTGTAATCATGCTGTCGCCATAAAGCAGTGCAGCACCAAAAAGTCCGGCCAGTACCAGCCAGTGACGAAGTTTACTCGCTTCGCCGCGCGGGGTGATAAGTGCCGTTAAGGCAATGATACCACCTTCACCGTCATTATCGGCCCGCAAAACAAAAGCGAGGTATTTAATGGTAATAACCAAAATGAGGGCCCAGAATATGAGCGAAAGTACGCCCAGAATATTGGGCTCAGAAACGGCTAACCCATACTCTTCATGGAAGCTCTCACGAAATGCATATAACGGGCTGGTACCGATATCTCCATAAACGATACCTATGGCGGCCAGCGAAAGCCCGGCAATATAACGCTTGCCTTTTTTATCGTCACCAGAGTCTGATTTAGACATAACAATCACGAAAGTAATAACGGCGCTACAGTATTCAAAAATAAAACCTTCTGCTAATTAGTTACTAATTCGTTGCCGATTTTGTTACCTTTAGAAATTGTAAGTCATAGCGAAATCAACGAATCCTGATGATTGATAAACCTCGCGATTATTGCGGAATTTTCGGCATTTTTGACCACGACGATGCAGCCCTGCTCAGTTACTACGGCTTGCACGCCCTGCAGCACCGCGGACAAGAGTCGGCGGGAATCGTAACCTCATTTTACGATGAAGAAAAACAGCGCTGGAACATGCCTGCGCACCGCGATTTTGGATTGGTGCTGAACGTATTTGACGACAAGGAGATATTTAAAACCGAACTGAAAGGCCGCTCGGCCATTGGCCACAACCGGTATTCAACTACAGGGGCTTCCAAGAACCCCTCAAACATTCAGCCCTTTCGCGTGCACTACCGCGAGGGCAATTTGGCCATAGGTCATAACGGTAATCTGGCCAACGCCAAGCAGCTGCGCGCTCGTTTTCGTGAAGAAGGCGTGCTGTTTCAAAGCACCTCCGATACCGAACTGATTTTACACCTCATATCCAAAAGCCGCAAAGAAACACAGATGGAGCAGGTTTTAGACGCTCTTCGCCAGATTGAGGGGGCCTACAGCCTGGTGATGCTTACTGATGATAAACTTATTGCCGTACGCGACCCTAACGGATTTCGCCCCTTGGCGCTTGGAAAGGTTGATGGCAGTTATTGCGTAGCTAGTGAAACCTGCGCTTTTGATATTATTGATGCCGAATATGTGCGCGATGTAAAACCCGGCGAAGTGGTGGTGATTGACCAGGAAGCCGCCGATAATGATGCCCCCATTTCGTATCAGCTGGAGCCGGAATACGGCACTGGAACCAGCCAATGCATTTTTGAGTATGTTTATTTTTCACGCCCTGACAGCAAAATTTTCGGCGAAAATGTTGATAAGGTGCGCCGGAACCTGGGCAAATATTTAGCAAAAGAGCATCCGCTGGACGAGATCCTGCAGAATGTACCCGGAGAAAAACGGCCCATAGTAATTTCTGTGCCCGATTCCAGCAATACCGCAGCCCTCGGTTACGTACACGAAAATCAGAAAAATGGCCGCGATTGCAAGTTCGAAATCGGGCTTATTCGCAATCACTACGTGGGGCGTACCTTTATTTCACCGGGCCAAAAATCCCGCGAGCAGAAAGTACGCACCAAATTCAACACCGTGCAGGGCGTAATTGAAGGCCGCTCGGTAATTATTGTTGATGATTCGATTGTGCGCGGTACTACCTCGCGCTACCTGGTTGATATGATTCGCAAGGATAATCCCGCTGAGATTCATTTCTTGGTCAGCTCGCCGCCCATCATCAGTCCGTGTTATTACGGCATGGATTTCCCCACGCCTGAAGAGCTCATGGCCAATAGATTTGACCGCGATATTAACGCCATGGCGAAAGAGATTGGGGTAGACAGCCTGCGGTACCTATCTCCTGATGGGCTTGTAAATGCGGTAAAAGAGGCCAACCCCGAAGGCGGCGAATATTGCACAGCCTGTTTTACCGAAAAATATCCCGTACCTGTGAATTTTGGTATTGAGAAAGAAGCAAACGAGCTAGCATAATGAATTTCAATAAAGGTGAATTTGTAACCGGTGCTCCCTCGCTTGATCAATGCCCCGATCCCTGGTATCCCGAAATTTGCTTTGCCGGACGTTCAAACGTCGGTAAATCGTCGGTAATCAACGCTATAATGGATCACGGCGGATTGGCCCGCACAAGTAATACGCCGGGCAAAACTCAGCAGATGAACTACTATCTGATTGACGACAAGTTGTACTTTGTTGACTTGCCGGGATTCGGTTATGCAAAAGTATCAAAAAAAGAGCGTGAGCGATGGGGTCGCGATATCCGCGATTACCTGCTGGAGCGCGAGCCGCTGCATTTGGTGCTGCACTTGGTTGATATACGGCACGAACCCTCCGAGCTGGATGAAGATTTTTTCTATTGGCTGGGAACAAATCGCCTGCCATTTGCGGTGATTCTCAACAAAGCCGATAAGCTGAGCCGGAATAAGCAGAATCAGTCGAAATTTCGGCTGGAGCGTATTCTGAGTGAAATGAATATTGAAGTGCCCATCATTACAACCTCTGCAGAAACCAAGAACGGGATAGATGAAATACGAAATATTATTTCTGAATTCTCGGGATACGAACAGTAATACCAATTTCTTATAGCCAGTATGTCTTTTAAAATATTACTTTCCGACAACGTAGACCCCGTCTGTGAAGCAGCTTTTGCTGAGCGGGGAATTGAAGCTTTTCGCAAAACAGGGCTCAGTGAAAAAGAGCTTTTTGATGAAATTGCTGACTACGACGGTATTGTGGTTCGCAGCTCAACTACAGTGAGTGCTGCCTTGATTGAAGCCGCAGATAATTTAAAAGTGATTGGCCGGGCCGGCGTGGGTGTAGACAATATCGATATTTCGGCCGCAACGGCAAGCGGCGTATTGGTGATGAATACCCCCGACGGCAATACTGTTTCAACTGCAGAGCACACCTGCGGTATGATTTTGGCGCTTGCGCGTAATATTGCCCAGTCGGTGCAAAAAGTGAAGGCCGGCGGCTGGGATCGCAAGAAGTACATGGGATCAGAGGTGTACGGGAAAACGCTGGGCATTATCGGCTTGGGGAAAATTGGCTCAGAAGTGGCCCGGCGCATGCAAGAGTTTGATATGCACATTAAAGCCTACGACCCGTTCTCATCAACCGAAAAAGCCGACCGCTTGGGCATAGAGCTGGTTGAAATGGAAGAGTTGCTGGGCAGCAGTGATTTTATCACCGTTCATACCCCGCTTACCGAAAAGACCAAAGGGCTCATTTCAATGCAGAATGCAGATCAGCTGAAAAAAGGCGTTCGTCTGGTCAACTGTGCCCGAGGCGGTATATACAAAGAGGAAGATCTTGTTCAATTATTGGATGAGGGCATTGTAGATGGCATCGCCCTGGATGTATATTCGCAAGAGCCGCCCAATGAACAGCTGCGTGAGATACTGAAGCACCCCAAAATAATTTGCACCCCGCATCTTGGGGCTTCAACCGAAGAGGCACAGGAAAAAGTGGCCGAGCAGATTGCACGCCAAATGGCCGATGCACTGGAAGGCAAGAGTTATAAAGGCAGTCTCAATGGCAAATCCATTGCGTTGACCGCAAACAAAGAGGTGAAACCATACCTGGCGCTGGCCGAAAAGCTGGGCAGTTTTGCCATGCAGCTATCACCGGAGCACGCAAGCGAATTTGATTTTGAATATTCAGGTGATTGCTCGCGGTTTGCCGAGGTGCTTACCGATTCGATCCTAAAGGGTATGCTGGCGAATCACGTTACTGAGACGGTGAATCTCATTAACGCCCGGGTTTACGCCGATGAATTGGGACTGAAAGTGAAAGAAACCACTGCCCCGGCCAAGCAAACGTACACCGATCTAATCACTATTCGGTTGGACGGCAGCGCACCGTATAACAAAATATCGGGGGCTGTTTTTGGGGATGATGATTACCGGATTGTAGAGGTGGATGGGTTTAATATTGAGCTGCGGCTTGAAGGCGACTTTCTGCTCTATACCAATATCGATCGCCCCGGTATGCTGGCCGCGGTGAGCGGCGCGCTGGCCGAGCAAAACATCAATATAGCGTCTCTGAGCCTGGGCCGTTCTCACAAGGGATCAAATGCAGTAACGGCGGTTTCGGTTGATAAAAAAATGACCGATGCTGAAATGCAGCCCTTGTATGAACTGGATGGGGTGAATGCACTCAAATACATTAGTCTTTCCAATCATCATCAATCATAAACTGTTTATCATGGATCACATTGATCATATCGGTATAGCGGTGAAAGATATAGAGTCAGCGGTAGCAACATATGAAAAACTACTGAACACGGCGTGTTACAAGCGCGAAGTTGTTGAAGAGCAGAAAGTAGATACCGCTTTTTTCCGGACGGGGGAATCAAAAGTAGAGCTGCTCGGAGCCACTAGCGATGATTCGGTTATTAAAAAATATATTGAGAAAAGGGGAGAAGGAATGCATCACGTGGCATTTGAAGTTAATGATATTGAAGCGGAGATGGAGCGCCTGAGCGATGAAGGTTTTACTTTGCTTTCGGATGAGCCAAGCCGAGGAGCCGACAATAAGCTGGTAGCCTTTGTTCATCCCAAAGATAACAATGGGTGCTCATAGAATTGTGCCAAAGCGTTTAGCATAACGCATATCAAAGCAACGTTTCATCCGAATTCAGCTAGTCTCTATTTGAATTTTAGGCATACGTGAAACAACAGATGAACCGGGATTTTATATCACATTTTGCAAGGCCGGCGATATTGCTGTGCATGATGTTTTTTCTGATCCAGTCTGCAGCCTATGCCCATGTCAAATGGTTCAGTGATTTCAGCTTTTCCGATCAGCCGCTGACTTTAGGCGAAGCGGTAGATACCACTTTTGTGTTGCTTACTTTACTCAGTATGGTGGTAATTGCGGGCATGGCCTATCTCGATCGCCGGTTGGCGGAGGTGCGCTGGTACAACCGAATTAACAACTGGCTGAAGAAGAAAAGCGAGTACAGCTTAACGGTAATGCGCGTGGCTGCCGGGGCGGTACTGCTGCTTTCCTGGCAGGCTGATGCCATGCTTGTGCCCGAACTTTCCATCGCGGCGGCGTGGGTTGGCTGGTATCAATTTGCATTGGCATTGTTGCTTCTTTTCCGCCGAACCGTACCGCTTGCAGGAGCTGGGTTTATAGTTCTGTACGGCATGGGAATCTATGAATTCGGAATATTCCACATGCTAGATTATCCGATGTATGCTGGCACTGGATATTATTTTCTAGTGAATGCCAGCAGCAACGAACGCATTCGCGGTACCGGTCTCCCGGCGCTCTATCTCACGGTTGGGTTTTCACTATGCTGGGTAGCACTCGAGAAAATTATTTATCCACAGTGGGGGCTGTACGTGCTGCAGCAGAATCCGCAACTTGCGCTGGGTTTTGAACTCGATTTCTTTCTCATGGGTGCGGCTTTTGTTGAGTTTGCACTCGGTTATTTGTTAATAATCTGTTTATTGCAGCGGCCGTTGGCGCTCGTTATCACGCTCGTCCTTTTTTACTACAACGCTAATTTTTGGTAAGCTTGAGGTTATTGGGCATACGCTTATTCACGGTGCGTTAATTGTATTTCTACTAGAGGGCCCCGGTAATATCTACAGCGCACCCATCACATTTCATAAAAAGCTGAAACTGCGAGCTGCCTTTGGAGCCGTAAATTTTGCGCTTTTGCTGGCCATGTTACTCTCTGCCTACACCTATAGCGCTTGGCAGCAGTATGAAGAATATGAGCCCGAAACAGCAGCGCATTCCGGACAGGTGGTGGTGCCAGATACAGCAATGGTTCCCGAGGTAAACATGCAGGTAACGGAAGACAAACTATCGGGATGGAATATTCAGCTTCAAACCGAAAACTTCGCATTTACCCCGCAAAAATTTGGGGAGCCGCATCAGCTGGGCGAAGGGCATGCTCACCTATATCTCGACGGTGAAAAACTGGCTCGTATCTATGGTCCGTGGTATCATATTGGTGAATTGATGCCGGGAACGCATGAGCTGGTGGTGACGCTGAATGCGAATAACCACGATACTTACTACTACAGGGGCAATGCAATTGCCGACACGACAACCATCACGGTAGAATAAGCTGGTAGCAGGGTACTACCGAATACCAAGGTCAAACCGCACATTTTCTGGTATGATTTGATTAGTTTCCGTTCGCCAGGAAATTTGATCGAAATAGATTCTTATCGATAAGGGGCCGCTGGAATAATCAAACTCCATGGCGTTATTGGGTACTCTGCGTTGGGTTGATGGAAACTTATTCGCCAGATTACGAACCAGTTGTTTCATATCAACCACAATAGCGTTTTGCTGGTTGTTTTGCAGATATAACCGCATACCGCTGGTATCGCTCTCAATGATAAGGGTGCGACCGTTGCCGATAGATCGTTCTTGCGTGGATTGTTGTGCCGACCAACTTAGGTTCTGCAGAATAATGCTTACGTCATTGACATCCAGCATATCGTCTTGCTTGGCTATGAGTTGTGTATATGAAGGCCGTTCTGGGGCCTCAATTCCAGGTTGTACATAATTTATCCCCATAAGTTCAGTCACGCGCTGTGGCCTATCATAGAACCCAACCAGTTGTGCAGACGAATCTTCACCAGCTTTTGTTGTAAGCGAATTCAGATCTTGTTGAAACCAAGGCTGAATGCCACCAAGTCCATGCTTTTCATTTAGATAACGAATAATGTTGCTGATTTCTAGACGGTCCTGAAACGGTACTTCGCCTTCAGCTTGCTGAACAGTGCCGTTTTGCAGCAAATCATTTTGCAACATATAGTTTTCAAGGCGGTTAATCTGGCTCTGCTCCGATACAGAAAATGCCCCCCACGGGCCAAATGAAATGAGTATGGCAATAATACAGAGCGAACCAGGGATCACTTTTATGTTCTTTAACCCCTTAACGATATAATAAAGGACAATACCTGCCAGCCAGATGCCCATTGCGAGCACAAAATAGCGTTCAACCGTAAACCCATAATCCCAGATTCTTCGGTAGATAGCCAGCAGGAGTAAGATCACTAATGGCACTAGTGCGATAAAAAATGAGCTCGAAAATGTGTTAATCCAACGCTTATCTGCATCATTGCGGATGGGATGCAGCAGCAGTAAAGCTAAAATACCGGTGATTGAAAAGCTGAGCACGAGATTAGCCACCCACCCTTCAGGCCAGGACCATTGCAGGATGATTTTACCGGTATACAGGTATAATATAGCCAGGTAGATGCCCACGAGCGGGATAAGAATATTCTGAGTAAATATGCGCAGGCCTTTAGGGTAATCACTATTTGCACTCGAGGAATCAATGGAACTGGGTATACCTGCCAGGAAAAACCAGGTATTAAACAGCCCGCCAATTATAATGAACAGTTGTAAGTAGCGTACTGAATCAATTTGGACTTCAAGAAGTACCTGTATGGACCCCAATGCTATAGCGAGACCGGCAAATAAAATCCCCGAAAACAGGACGGCTGTTAAAAATCGCAGAAAAAGAGTCTTATTATATTGCCAAAACGCTTTGGTGTTACCGGTACCACCAAAAGGCCCGACAGCAACCAGCAGATGCAGCGCAAATATATATAGTATATATCGATACACGTGCTTAAATGGGGCCACTTCCAAGTTATTGGGCAGTGTAAAGTAATATCCAGCCAGCACTGCAATTCCGCCGAGATGAGTTAGCGTATGAAGAACAAATGAGCTATTATTTCTTTCACTGAATAGAGTGATGGTGATAAACAGCGGGATACCCAACACGGCCGTAAGCATGGCATTTAGCAACTGGCCGGGCTCCTCAGCAGAAAGTTCCGTCATGTAAACAGCTAGCGCCGCTGCCGCCCCAGCCGAAAGCAGGGCAAGAGGAAATCGCTGTAGCGTATGAATAATTTGCTGAGATGTTAGCCGCAGTGAAGGGAATTGCATGGCAATGTTTTTGTTATCGGCTTTAGATTGTTCAAATAGTAACGATCAGAAAATTAAAATACAATGCGTGCTAAAAGGTTGAGTTTAGCATTGTACACTCCTATATTTAGCTTCCGATTCGGGACGTGGCTCAGTCAGGTAGAGCACACGACTGGGGGTCGTGGGGTCGCTGGTTCAAATCCAGTCGTCCCGACTTTTAGGGCTTTTTAGTAGCTAAATACGGCTATTGAAGGGCCCTTTTTTGTTTATAAAACAGCCTTTCCAGTGCCGTGGCGCCAAGAATGTGCAGCAATTGTTATCGCATTGTTATCGAGAATGCTCTTCAACCCAAAAGGAGGGCAAAAATGGCCACTTTAGTAAAAAATCACGGCTGGTACTACGCACAATTCTATGATGGCGGAAGAAATCCAAAAAGAAAAAGGGTTCCGCTAAAAACACGTACTAAAAGGGAAGCACAGAAATTATTGCGTCAGTTCGAGGATGAATATGCCTCCCGAGATTATGATCCTTGGACGGGTTATCGAGCTGATGAAACTTCCATTCCCATTGACGGAAATTCAACGATTGACGAGGCACTTGACTACTTTATCGAAAAGAAATCGAGGGAGGATTGGAGAGAGAATACCACCGTAAATAATACTTACGTCCTCAAAGCATTTGCCCGATTTGTAGGGTTGGGTAATTCCGTCCGATCATTAACGTCACCGGAGGTTAATAGTTATTTGAACCGAGAGAGGTTTGCCTACGAGACAAAGAAAACACA
>NNSL01000469.1 GCA_003123965.1 Balneolaceae bacterium SMO_bin1 | reverse complement strand
GATCCACGCTTCTATCTTTAGATATTACAATTGTTTTGAAATGCCTTTTCAACTATTTTGTATTTCATGAAATTGAGCATTTTCGAGACAAGATGCACTAATTGTTATCACATTGTTATCGAGCTTATATCACTTGATCACTGAATAGTGTTAAGTAGCCAATAGAAAGCTATAAAGACCGATTCGGGACGTGGCTCAGTCAGGTAGAGCACACGACTGGGGGTCGTGGGGTCGCTGGTTCAAATCCAGTCGTCCCGACTGAATCAAAGGCTTCTATCTTCGCGGATAGGAGCCTTTTTTAATGCCTATCCATTTTATATTTCAGCTTTGAATATTTAGCATGCCTTTTCCCCAAATTTGATAGTGTTCAATTTTTTAGTAAACTGAAAATGCTTCGTCTACACTAATTCGAACATTAACTTAATTTCATTGTCATGCAAAGAATCATTGGCTCAATTTGTTCTATCGGTGGGTTGATAGCACTAATCTACACGCTCATTAATTATATTAATAATTCTGAGAGCTTCAGCTTCTTGGGAGCCGATGTGGTTGTCAGTCAAGGTAATATTGCACCGGTTATTGTATCGGCTGTTGTAATGCTCATTGGAATTATTATTCTGGCAACGTCAAAAAAGAACACCTAACATAAATTAAACACGAGGTACTATTATGCTACGATGGGCTGTTATTTTTCTGATTATTGCAATTATAGCCGCTATTTTTGGATTTGGCGGGCTGGCCGGTGCGGCAACAGGCATAGCGAAAATCTTATTCTATATTTTCATCGTTATTTTTGTTATCTCATTAATTGTGGGCCGCGGCGTTAGGGAACATTTGAGGCCAACATCATTTTAAAGGGGCGAAAGCCCCATTTTTTTTATGCCTAATAATCTCATCATTTAAGGCTGCGAAAAAAAATCACCCTATGAAAGAGAAACACGAATATAGAAATGTACTCGAGAACACTCTTGGAATCCCATTTACCGAAAATAACATCGTAAAAGTGCTGGTAAATGGGGACCAGATTTTCCCGGCCATGCTTAAAGCTATAGAGGAAGCAGAACAACAGATCGATTTTTTAACTTTTGTGTACTGGTACGGTGATATCGCCGAAAAATTTGCTGAAGCATTGGCGCGCAAGGCCGATGAAGGTGTAAAGGTGAGAGTGATTCTTGACTGTTATGGCGGTGCATTTATGCCAACCGAACTGGAAGAGTTAATGGTAGATAACGGGGTTGAGGTAAAATGGTTTCGCCCGTTTTCGCAGTGGAAAGTCTGGAAATCGGATAACAGAACTCACCGCAAGGTATTGATTTGTGACGGCAATATTGGTTTTACCGGCGGCGTGGGCATTGCAGAAGAGTGGGAGGGAGACGCCCGCACGCCTGATGAATGGCGCGAAACCCATTTTGAGTTGAAAGGGCAGGCGGTGAAAGGCTTACAGGCGGCCTTTATGGAAAACTGGATTGAAACCGAAGACTATCTGCCGCTCGATCCAGACTGGGAAAATCACACTTCCGAGGTTGAACTTAATGGACAGGAGGACACCCTTATCCAAGTAATTCGGACGTCAGCCTCGGTGCGTTGGAGCGATATCGTGATGTTGTATCAAACGCTCATAAAAATGGCGCGCGACAGTATTTATATCACTACCGCCTATTTTAATCCCAATGAAACCATCATTAAACTACTTAAAGAAGCCGTGAATCGCGGTGTTGAGGTGAATATTATGATGCCGGGCAAACATAACGACCAGCGCCTGGCAAAACTGGCTGGCGACGAAACATTTGAGCGCCTGCTGGATGCGGGCGTGCAGCTGTGGTACTATCAAAAAACCATGTTTCACTCCAAGGCATTTGTTATCGACGGTATGGTAAGCTGCATTGGATCTGCAAACTTTAATCACCGCTCAATGCTTAAAGATGACGAAGTAAATATGGTTTGTATAAATAGAGAGCTGGCAAAAACCCTTATTGAAAATTTTGAAGACGACCTCGAGCATGCTGAATCAATCGACAAAACAACATGGGAAAAACGCAGTTTATTAAAGCGAGGAATCGAAAAATTTGTTACCATTGGCAAGGACGAGATTTAAATCTGTAAAATGATTTTTATATTCGGAACCTATTTATATTAAGTGAGTGCAAATACATGTAGCGCAATCAGACAGACTCGATATGTATGTTTTAGATCATGACAGGCAACTTTTGCTGATCCGCGAAATGACACAGCTGCGGAAGGATAACCAGAGTTGGGAAGTCTACTACCATCATCCCACTACCAATGTGATGTGGAAAAGCTATTTTCCCAAAGCCACCTCTAAGGATAAGGGGCCCAAGATATTACGTACTGAGCCTGTACCGGAAGTGCTTGAAACACGCCTTGAACACTGCCTTGTTGAACGCGTGCCTGAGAATGCCATTGGTCTTGGTATTGAGCTTTCTACCGAGCCCCAAAAGTGGGAACAGGTAATTGATATTGTAGAAGAGCATTACCGCGAGTATCACCGAAAGCAATTACCGCTTTTTTTGAACCATTTGAAAGTAGAAGATTTTGAGACGCTTTTTGAAGAAATCGATTATAATCTGGAGGAGAGTCCATTTTCGAAATCTCATTTTGAGGATTTGGCCGCCCGGTCGCGAACTGTACGTCTTAAGCGCTTCTTCGTTTTTTTCTGATTGCATTCCCTATCAGCCCCACTTCGATAAATCCGTAAGCTGCTTACTTTTTTGCCAAAGCTGCTCGCTTATCTCGTCATCAAACGCAATGTCTGCGGGAGATTTAACTTTTTGATTGCGGAAATATTTGCCGCTAACCGATTCTACTTCATCAGAAGTGGCCAGGTAAACAGAGGTTTGAGCACCGCTTTTGGGAGACCGCATAAACGGCTTGCCGATAACATAAAAAAGCTTCATCCATATGCTGGCTTCGTCGGCAAGTTGGGTGCGTACTACACCGGGGTGCAGGCAATTGGCCGTGATAGATGTGTCCGCCACACGTTTGGCCAGTTCGTGGGTGAACATAATATTGCACAACTTGGATACGCCGTACGCTTTTGTAGGCGAATAACTTGATTTAAGCTGGATGTCATCAATATCAAAAGAAGCTGCACCCACGCGATGTACCTCAGAAGAAACCGTAATTACGCGCGCTGATGCAGCCTTTTTCAGGCTGTCGAGCAGCAAGTTGGTCATTAAAAAAGGCGCAAGATGATTGATGGCCAGGCATCGTTCAATACCTTCAGGGGTCTCGGTTCGCTGTGAGGGGATGATACCCGCATTGTTGATCAGAATATCGAGTGCATCAAAGGTTGACTTGAATTGCTCAACCGCGCGGCGTACGTCATGCTGGTGAGCCAAGTCGGCTATTATAATATCAACCCCGGGCTGGCCTGTTTCTTCGATGATTTCCTGGCGTGCCCGTTCCGCTTTATCTTCATTACGGCATACCATTACAATGTAAGCTCCCCGCCGGGCCAGCTCCTTGGCTGTTTCTTTGCCGATTCCGGAATTAGCACCCGTAATGAGACAGATTTTATTTTCAACATCCATATATGATCTGTTTTAAAATACTGCACTATTATTGTCGGGATTTTTTCCATCCCAAAAGCAGTTATTGTATCGAGCCAGATGTGTAATACGGTATATCAATAAAAAATGTTAGTTTATCGTTTAATTATTCCAATTAAAATCAGTATTCAAAGAAGTTTATTTAATGATTCAAGATTATCTCAACTCGGTTGATAAATTTATTGTTGTTGGCGACCGCGTGCTTATCAAACCGCGCGATATGGAAGTGCGAACCGAAAGTGGTTTGGTACTTCCGGCCACAGTGAAAGAAAAAGAGCAAATACAGAGCGGATACGTCGTAAAAACTGGACCGGGCTATCCCATCCCGTCGCAAGAAATTGACGAAGCATGGAAAGAAAATTCAGGCAATACCAAATATATTGGAATGCAGGCCCAAGAAGGGGACTTGGCCATATATTTAAAGAGTAAATCCCACGAAATTGAATTTGAGCACGAAAATTATCTGATTGTTCCCCATGGTGCCATCTTACTTTTAATCCGTGACGACATGGAAGTCTGATTTTTGTTAAATATGATTTGGCAACGGGAATCCAAAAAATATCACCGTTAATTAAACTCCTTGATTATGGATCGCCGACAATTTTTACTCCAATCATCAGTTTTGGCAGCAGGTGCACTGCTTCCCTATAAAAAAGCTTTTCGCTGCTCAACCCGGCAACTTTGCTAATCTTCGTCGCAATGTTGGTTACTTTACCGAACGCGGCGGAACCATTGGATGGCTGGCTGCTGACGATGGACTTGTGGTGGTAGATTCGCAGTACCCACAGACCGCCAAAAACTGCCTTGCAGGGCTGCAGGAGCGCACATCGCATCCCATGGATCTGCTGATCAACACGCATCACCACGGCGACCACACCGGCGGCAACTCCGTATTTGAATCGGTAGCGGAGCAGATAGTTGGGCATAAGAATGTGCCCACGCTCATGAAAGACGCAGCCGAGGGTAGTGACGACAACTCATCGCCGGCGTACCCAACAACCACCTACGATAATTCCTGGAGCCTCGATGTAGGAAATGAAACCGTGCATGCGCATTATTTTGGACGCGCTCATACAAGCGGCGATTCAGTAATATATTTCGAAAAGGCCAATGTAGTTCATATGGGCGATTTAATTTTTAATCGCATGAATCCCTACACCGACCGCCCCGCCGGCGCTTCAATACATAATTGGGTGAAAGTGCTGACGCAAGTGGAAGAAAAATACCCCGACGATGCAATATTTATTTTCGGCCACAGCAATCCCGAATTTGAAGTGACCGGTAAAAAAGAAGACCTCGGGGTGATGAAAAATTATCTTTCAGCAATGATTGAGCACGTAGAGAAAGGGGTTGAGGGCGGCAAAAGCAAAGAGGAAATCATCAATTTAAATGAGCTGCCCGGCTTTGAAAATTTCTTATACGCGGATTTCTGGACGCTCTCACAAAATTTAGACGTAGCCTATCAGGAAGTGACGGGCGAAAAATGGCTTCCCATCAGCCACCTGCGGAAAATGAACAACAGGCAGGATTTACCGAAACGTGTTCATATCAACCAGTAAGTTTTGCTATAACCACACATGAAACGCCAATCTACATCTTCATCTGTTCAGCGACGATGCGCCTACTGCGGCAGCCGGTCACCGGTAATTTGGGTGCACGGCCACGGGCAGTGCGCGGCTTGCGGCATCAACGTGGCTGAGTGCTGCCAGGGAGAGCAGTGTGAAACTAAAGAAATGAATAAAAAAAGTTGATTTGCTATCTGGTGGAAACAGCCTGAAATTGCTCCTGCTCAACCGAATATACCCGATCGCAAAGGGCCAGTTCTTCGAGATTATTTGAGGCGATAAACACTAATTTTTGATTAACTTTGTACTCGTCAACCACATTTTCAACCATTTCTCGGCCGGCTTCATCGAGATTTGAGCCCGGCTCATCAAGAAAAAGTACCTCGGGGTCGTGAACCAGCGCCGCCGCCAGCCGTACCCGCTGCTGCTGCCCCGTGGAAAGGTTGCCGTAGAGTTGCTCCGCCCGGTGTGCAATGCCGGTTTTTTTCGAGCGCCCTTGTTATGGTTTTACTCTTGTGGTCTATGCTGCGGAGCTTAAGCAGGAATCCAAGGTTTTCGGCTGCAGTGAACTCTTCGTATAAATTAATGTAAGGCGCGGCATAGCCTGTATTTTCTTTCAGCGTGGGGGTTTCAATTTTGTTTTCACCCATGGTCCAGTCAATCACCCCGGAAGTTGCTTTTTCTAGGCCCGCAAGGCATTGCAGTAAGGTTGATTTACCCGAGCCATTGGCACCGGCTATGCCCATCACCCCGCGGGAGTGTGAGAAAGAAATGCCGTCGAAAATGCGATTAGCACCGTACCGTTTACTCAAATTTTCGACTTGAACAGTAATTGATTGCAAAAGTATTTTATCATTTATTCTTCGAATCAGAACTCAAGTTAAGGTAATAAACTTTATACGGATTTGGCACCAACAATTGTTGTAATGCCTGTCGCCAGATTATATATTCCACCAGATTATGGAACGTACAATTCGAAAAATTACCGATCACTTTGTTGCCCAGCTTACCGCGGGCAGCGACTATTACCGCATTGAGGATTTAAAAACCTGCAACTTTCCGCCTTTTCTAATTCAGCGCATTCGCATTGAGCTGCAATGGAATTTAGACGAGTCGATGATTTTGCCCAAAACCGACTGGGCCAATACCGAATCGGAAACGGTGCAAAAGGCATGGCAGCATTTTTTGAATGCGATACATGCCAAGGTTCAATTACCAGAGGCGTACGCCAAAGCGGTAATTGAAACCGCCGTGGCTGATGTGATAGAAATGCTGGTGACCCCTCGGAAGAATATCACCGATATTTTATTTGGCGGCGAAGACGAGCTTTCATCAGAGGAGCTGGCTGAACGCACGGAGCTGCTTGTGGTATACCCGCATTTTGCACGTGTACTCACCAGCTATATGGAACGTAAAAACAAATTGAAGCTTAGGCGAAAACAGTGTAAGCAAGTTATTGAGCAAGTTGATGATAAAGTAACGCGAAATTACACCCCCCTGCAATGGGCACAAATGCTTGATCCGCTTTTTACACTTGCGGGCCCTAAGATTGAAACCGATTTGCTGCGCCTGTTTTTCGAGGATCGCAATATGGATAAAACGGCCCAGAAATTTGATGACATGGAGGATACCATTAATCGCGCTACATTCATCGAGGCCTTATCCGCCCCTGATCAGCCTAAGAACAACAAGTTTGATGAGGATAAGGATGCCGCATCCCAACCTGATGTACATAAGGAAAGTGAGCAGCGGGAGATAACCGAAGAATTGGAGCCTGTACCTCTTAAAGAACCAACTACCGAAGACGAGGAGCAAATAGTAGACGAAAGTGAAGTCCAAAAAGGTGATGAGGATTCGGATATAGATTTACGTTCCGAAGAGGAGACCGAAGAAACAGTTCACAGTCGGTTTCAAGAATTTAGCGAGGGTGACAGTTCGGTGCAAACGGAGTCGTTATCAAAACAAGAGGATACCGAGCAAGAAAGTCTGCCAGAGAATGCTGTTGATGGTGAGGATGAAAAAGAACAATCAGCCTCATTAAATGATATCTTCACCTCTGATGAAACCGAGCATGCAGAACCTGAGGAACCGGCTGCCGATGACGAAGCTGAGCCGGTAGCTCTGCATGCGCAGCCAGAAGAAGAGGAAGAGCAAAAATCGTCCATCTGGATGCGGTTTATGCAATCACAGGAGCTTGAAGAGGAGGATCATGCGAACGAACAAAACGGACAGGAAAGTTCAGATGAAGAGCAGGAGTACCTCGACGAACCGGTGGTGGATTTAACGGACACTGCTGATGTAGAAGCCGAAGAGCTGGAGCGTCTGCTCACGGACCAGAAGCAATATTTCATTGACGAACTATTTGATGGGTCGGCGCAAGCTTATGAGGAGTCGTTGCAGGAAATTGCACAAAAAGAGACTTGGAAGGAAGCCAGTAAATTAATTGAAAAAATATTTTTAAACGGAATATGATCAATATCTATTCCGAGGCTGCCGTGGATTTTACCGACCGGCTGCAGGATTATTTCCTTGACAAACAGAATCGCAATTAACACCATTTTCATGTCTAAGAATGAAAAAGTTGAAGAGTTAAAGCGTCGCAGAGAAGAAGCAAAAAAAGGCGGTGGCGAAAAGCGCATTAAAAAACAGCATGATAAGGGAAAGTTAACGGCTCGCGAACGGCTCGATTTATTACTTGATGACGGCTCATTTGATGAGCTTGATCCTTTTGTGACGCACCGCAGCGAAGCTTTTGGACTGGATGAAAAGCGCATCCCCGGCGACGGCGTGGTTACGGGACACGGATTAATTCACGGCCGACCTGTCTATGTTTTCAGCCAGGATTTTACGGTGTTTGGCGGTTCGCTTTCGGAGACGCACGCTGAAAAAATTTGCAAAGTGATGGACCTGGCTATGAAAAATGGCGTGCCCATTATTGGATTGAATGACTCAGGCGGTGCCCGTATTCAGGAAGGCGTTTCATCGCTGGGTGGATACGCTGAGGTTTTCTGGCGCAATAGCATGGCTTCTGGCGTAGTGCCGCAGCTATCCGCTGTAATGGGACCATGTGCAGGTGGCGCGGTATATAGTCCGGCCCTCACCGATTTTATTTTTATGGTGAAAAACAGCAGCTATATGTTCGTAACCGGCCCGAATGTGGTAAAAACGGTGACGCATGAAGAAGTAACCTCTGAGGACTTGGGCGGGGCTACCACACACAGCACCAAATCTGGGGTGGCGCACTTTGCGGAGGAGAATGATGCGATTTGTTTGCGCCGGATGCGAGATATGTACGAATATCTGCCGCTGAACTGTGAGGAAAAACCACCGCGAGCTGAGTCTAAAAAGCCAGATTCCGCAAAGGTTGATGCACTTGCAGATTTAGTGCCGGATAATCCTAACAAGCCGTATGATATCAAAGATGCTATTAATGGAATCATGGATAAGGATTCGTTTCTGGAAGTGCATGAGCATTACGCCGATAATATTGTGGTCGGTTTTGCCCGCCTTGATGGACGAAGCGTAGGCATCGTGGCCAATCAACCATTGTCGCTTGCAGGAGTGCTCGATATTGATGCCTCATTGAAGGGTGCTCGCTTTGTACGCTTTTGTGACGCCTTTAACATTCCGCTCATTGCATTTGAAGATGTACCCGGTTTCTTGCCCGGCACGGACCAGGAGTGGGGCGGCATCATTAAGCACGGGGCGAAATTGCTGTATGCGTTTTGCGAGGCAACGGTCCCCAAAATGACGGTTATTACCCGCAAAGCCTATGGCGGCGCCTACGATGTAATGAATTCCAAGCACATCCGCGCGGACTATAATGTGGCTTGGCCAACGGCCGAAATTGCGGTAATGGGTCCAAAGGGTGCGGTTGAAATTATTTTCCGAAAGGAAATTGCGGCTGCTGATGACCCCGAGGCGAAAGAAGAAGAGCTGATCGATTATTATAAAGAGGAGTTTGCGCATCCCTATAAAGCCGCCGCTCGCGGATATATCGATGATGTTATTCTGCCGAACGAAACACGCGAAAAACTGATTAGTGCGTTAAATATCAGCGAAAATAAGGTCGATTCCATACCCAAGAAAAAGCACGATAATCTACCTTTGTAATTTTAATTTTGAATGTTGAGTGTTGAATTCATTGTACAGCAATTCAACATTTAAAATTTAGCATTCAACATTTGTATGGATCTGTTCAACGAAGATTCCGGCACATCAAATAAACAAGGTACCTCGGTTGCCAACCCGCACGAACCGCTGGCTACCCGCATGCGACCACGTTCGCTCGATGAGTTTGTGGGGCAGAATCATATTGTGGGAGAAGGCAAGATGCTCCGCCGGATGATTGAAAGTGGAGTGATTGGATCGCTGATTTTTTATGGTCCGCCCAGCTCGGGTAAAACGACACTGGCACACGTCATTTCCCGCGAAATTAATGCCGAATTTGTGGTTCTCAACGCTGTGCTAGATGGTATTAAAGACCTCCGGCAAGTGGTGACTAAAGCCGAAAAAGTGGAGCAGATGAACGGCCGGAAAACCATTCTTTTTGTTGACGAAATTCACCGATGGAACAAAGCCCAGCAGGATGCACTTCTTCCACACCTGGAGTCGGGCATTATTACCCTCATCGGTGCAACCACCGAAAATCCGTTTTACTCACTGGTAAATCCGCTGCTCTCGCGCTGCCAGCTATTTGAGCTGTATGACTTAACGGTTGAGCACGTGCGGACGATGATCTACCGGTCGCTGGAGGACGAAAACCGTGGACTGGGGCATCGCAATGTGAATGTAACCAAAGAGGCGGTGGAGCACCTGGCCGACTACGCCGCTGGCGACATCCGCAATGCACTTAATGCCTTGGAGGTGGCCGTACTTTCAAGTGAGCCTGATGAGGAGGGCACGATTAATATAACTCTTGATATTGCGAAGGAATGCATTCAAAAGCGGAATGTGCGATACCAGAAAGGGGGCGACGAGCACTATCATTATGCATCGGCGTTTATCAAATCGATGCGCGGGTCCCACGTAGATGCCGCCCTGTACTGGATGGTGGCGATGCTGGAGGGCGGGGAAGATCCCAATTTTATTTTTCGGCGTATGCTCATTTTAGCCTCCGAGGATGTAGGGTTGGCCGATCCGCATGCGCTATCACTGGTAAATTCCGCTCACGAAGCGTTTACCAAGTGCGGCATGCCCGAGGGACTGTACTTTTTATCACACGCCTGTATTTACCTGGCTTTGGCTCCCAAAAGTAACAGCACCGGTGCTATATTTTCGGTGCGCAGCGAAATTCGACATAACGGGACCGGCCCGATTCCGCCGCATCTTCGTGACAAAACGGCTAACTCTAAACAGGCCCGTTACCTTGATATATCAAATGCCTCCGACGATTATAAATATCCGCATGCCTTTGAACATCACTGGGTTCCGCAGCAGTATCTGCCCGAAGATTTAGATGCCGAATGGTATGAAGCTGGCCCTATAGGACGCGAAAACAAACTTTGGCAACGTATCCAGGAAATTAAAAAAGCATATCAAACCGGAAAAAATAACTCAGATGATTAACATTGAAATTGTAAGTGGGACTGATCGTCCTGATTCTAATGCTCTGCGAATTTCAAAATACCTGCAGGAGCGATATGAAGCTTTGGATACACCTGTTGAAGCGGGCATTATTAACTTGCAGAATTTTCCGTTGCAAAGCGTGGTGGGCGGTGAATACGGAAAGGATATTCCAGAAATTAATGACTTTATAAAACCGTTGATGAGTTCAGACGGGCTGGTGGTGGTTTGCCCCGAATACAACGGAGGCTATCCCGGAATTCTAAAGTTGTTTATTGATTATCTGCCGTTCCCCGAATCACTGTATAAAAAGCCAGTCTGTTTCGTGGGCGAAGCCACCGGTTCATTCGGCGGGCTTCGGGCAGTTGAGCAACTCCAGCAAGTGGTGGGCTATCGCAATGCCCATGTTTTTCCGGAACGGGTATTCATTTCGCGCGTGCACAAAAACTTTGATCCAAAGGAAGGAATAAAAGATTCATTTCAGCAAGAGCTCCTCGAGGATCAAATAAAAAATTACGTGCAGTTTTTAAAAGACTTCAGGAGTGCCGGGAACTAGCACGCTTCCTATCCTTTTTTGAGCATGTAGCCCACGCCGTGCAGCGTAACCAGATACTTGGGGTCATCTGGATTAATCTCAATTTTTGACCGCAATTTGGAAATGTGCACATCAACCGTGCGGGTATTGGTGCTGTATTCGTAACGCCATACATTCTCGAGCAGGTCGGCCCGTGATACCGGACTATTTGCATGAGCCACCAGGTAGCGAATAAGTTCTACTTCACGCGTGGTAAGGTTAAGTTCTCCTTTCTCAGGGTGATCAGCGCGTGCGTTTTTTAAGTCAATGTGGATGGTCCCTAAATCCACTTCGTTAATGGGTTTACCTTTGGAGTATCGCTCAGAACGCCGCAGGCGCGCTTGTATACGAGCGAGCAGCTCCTTTACCCCAAAGGGCTTGGTCATGTAGTCGTCCGCACCGATATTAAGCCCGGTTACTTTATCAATTTCCTGGTCGCGAGCCGTTAGCATGATGATAGGAAAGGTATAATTGAGGGCCCGAACTTTTTTACAAACATCATACCCGCTTATGCCGGGCAGCATAAGGTCAAGGATGAGCAGATCGGGGTTTTCTTCCTTTACTATTTCAATCGCTTTTTTGCCTTCTTTTGCAATAAAGGTATTGTAACCTTCATTTTCGAGGGTGTCTTGCAGGGTGAAAATGAGGCTGGGCTCGTCTTCAACAATCAGAATTTTTTGTGCTTCTGTATCGGTTTTGGCTGCCATAGTATTAGTCATTGGTACTGTGTGCTAATTTTTTCGGAGCCGGGCTAGATTCCACATCTGCTGTTTCTATGTCCCGACCCTGTTGTTCTTTAATAATAGGAAAAGTTACTGTAAAAGTTGACCCTTCACCTTCTTGGCTGTTTACGCTGATGGTTCCCCCGTTCAGCTCCACAAGATTCTTAACGATAGACAGGCCAAGGCCGTACCCTTTGGTTTGAGCAGTCAATGTGTCTTCGGCTCGGTAAAATTTCTCAAAAATATGCTTTATTGATTTTTTCGACATTCCCACGCCGTGATCTTCAACTTTTAGAATCACATCTTTGCCGCGTTGAGAAAGATAAATACCCAGGAATTTATCATCGGCGCTGTATTTTATTGCATTATTGATAAGGTTGCTCAAAATAGTATCCATACTGTGCTCGTCAAGCATCACCTTGGGCATGCGATCCGGATGTTTGCATCAATGGTAAACCCTTGCTCTTTGATGTAATCGCGATGCTCGTTAAGGAATTTTTGAACTCGTTGGTTTACCTCAAGCGGCTTGGGATGAATAAACGATTCTCCGGCATCGGCCTTTGCTACATCAAGGAGTCGTTCGATCATTTTGCGCAGTCGCACGGCTTCGCTGTAAATATGGGATCCATAGGATTTGAGCCGTTCGCGGTTATCAACGCGGCCGTCAGCCAGGTTTTCGCCGGCTGCCTGCATCACCGAAATAGGCGTTTTAAGTTCGTGCGTTACATTTGCAAGGAAGTCGGACTGCCGTTCGGCCAGTGCGCGCTCCCGCTGAGCGGTAAAAAACATGAACAGCATAGCGCCTACCAGAAAAATAAAGGCCGCAGCTAATATAGTAAGATTAGTCCACAGCGATGGACCCGACGACCCTGCTACCGAGGCTTGATTTATGGAAGCATACAAACGCCAGTCATCAAAGAAGTCGGGGAATTGCTGACGAATTTCAACATTTACATTTTCAAGATCAAGGTCTGGATTGCTGCTGGCAATCAGCTGGCGGTTGGTCCAGTCGCGTAGCCACACATTGAGCCCCGAGTTTGATTCTTTTCCGAACGTTTCAACCAGCTTGGGTTTCAGGTACTGTTCAACCATATAGTTACGGTTGATAGGCATGGCTAGGTAGCCGATGACACTCTGTGTATTCTGGTTCACCAAGGCCACAACCATGCTGCGGTGCGTGTCGAACAGTACTTTGTTATTGTAGCGATAATCTGGTATGAGCGTGCGCATTCGGGTACGCGCAATGCCCATACCATCACAGACCGAGCTGGGGTAGGTAGAAGTTGAGGAGAACGTTTTTGTGCCCGGATTAAAGTGGGCAATTTCATCTTGGTTGGTGCAGGCATTGGAATTAGCCGGAATGTAGTAAATATCTTCGAATATAGAATCTTGAGAGGCCTCATAAATGGTATTGCGCGCTTTAGGCGTAAACTGACCGGTTTCATTCAAAGTTTCTTCAATCGTTGGCATGTCCCACGAAGCCAGGCCATTGGCTTGGAAAGGATGAAAGAAACGGTGTCGAATGCGGTCGGCAAATTCGGCCACCTGAATCTGTTTGGACTGAAGCTCGGACTCAATTGAGCTGTTGCGCAATGTGTATAGTGAATACACATTCATTGCGGTTATACCTACAACAGCTATAATGCCTGCAGCCAAAAGAATCCATCGAAGTGAACCTATTTTTCGTTTCATAACGAATATTAACGTAAAAAGGGATAATAAATTTTACAATACAAAATAATGATATTACGATAAATACCAGCTATGCGAAATGTATTTTACGGTATTTAATACCATTTCGTTACTGATGAATAGTAAGAAAAGAAAAGTTTTTTGGAGTAACTGCGCGCTGTAGGTAATCAGTAAACCTGGAGGTGATTATCGGCTTTTACAACTGTAAGGGTTCTTTAGATACAGGCCTTATTTACTACAGTTTATTTTTGATCAACCTCTTCCAGATCAAAGTGTTTTTCAATTGCACCTTTTAGATCTTCGTACTCAATAGGCTTGGTCATATATTCCAGATAATCGGTTTCCCAGGCACGTTCAACATGTTTGGGGTCCGAATTTCCGGTGATGTAGATTACTGGAACATCAGAAAATTTTCTAATTTCCAACATAGCATCAATCCCGTTAAGCTCACCTTCCAGGGTGATGTCCATAACAATGAGGTCGGGATTGTATTTTTTCGTCATTTCAATTGCTGTTTTTCCGTATACCAATTCTCCTTCGGTATCAAAACCCAGACGCTCAAAATAACTCTCATATAATAGGTTGAGAATTAAGTCATCCTCAACAATTAGCACTTTCTTCTTTTCAGCCATGTCCCCGAAAATTTAATTTTTATTAGAAGATCCTAATATTAATGATTTTTTGATTGATTCTGAAAATTTAAAGTACAAAAGCGTAAAAAAGTTGACTTCATATTATATGCATTATTTCTGACTATCAATTATCGATGATCTTTCAGGCAAATACTATTTATGCTCTTCAGTAGGAGTGAGTGCACTTTCTTGTGGGTAAGTAATAAACCAAACGCCTGCCTGAGCTTAGTTTAAAATATAAAGCTCGCAATAACTGACTTCTAAACGTTAACTCAGTGAATAAAGAAATGCCAGTTCAGGCAAAGTTGCGCGTGGTTTCACTATAGGTGTTCATCAGACAAAGGTGATAGCTTTGCTCTCATTAATAATTTGCAGGATTTTCTCATATTAACAGCAAGATAAGGCGCCAACCTAAGTGGGCCAGATATTTTCAGGCTGCAATTTGTGAAAATACGCCAGTTAAATGTGGGTTTTGCGTCCGATTTTGAACGCGAAACGCCTTAGCTGTGTTTTTTAAAATGTAATAAAAAGACAAAATACTCTTAATTCAAAAAATCTACTGCTATGACAGTCAACAAAGAGCATATTGGTCAACAAGAATCAGAAGTTGAATCTAATAATGCTGTTTCTCGCAGAGAGTTTATGAAAAATATGGGCGGTGCCATGCTCACTGGCGGTATACTTGCGGGTTTACCCTTTGGGGGTGAATCGGTTCAGGCAGATTCCAGCAAACGTCGAAAAATATTGCGCAACGTACCAAAGGTGGATCGTGTGGCGGCTAATCCGCGTGATATTCCATCCCCGATCAATCGCAATCGGCCCGTTACACACAATATTACGCTGGAAAGCAAAGACCTGATAAGCGAAATAGAGCCGGGTGTGCAATTTAAATTTATGACGTACGGCGGACAGGTGCCCGGCCCCATGATACGTGTACGGCAAGGCGACAAGATGAATCTTACTTTCAAAAATAACTCGCAAAACACGCTGCTTCATAACGTCGATTTCCATGCCGTGTATGGTACAGGTGGCGGATCAAAAGCCACGCTGTGTCCGCCCGGACAATCACGTGAGCTGCACGCCAAGCTAATGTACCCGGGCGCGTTTATCTATCATTGCGCCGTGCCCAAGCTCGATGAGCATATCAGCAGCGGCATGTTTGGAATGATTGTGGTGGAACCAAATGAGGGCCTTTCTGAGGTGGATCACGAATTCTACCTTGGGCAGCACGAGGTTTATAGCAACAAAGAAGCCGGTGAAAAAGGCTTTCACGAAATTGATGTGGAGTCAATGAAAGCTGAAAACCCGACCTACGTGCTTCTGAACGGCGAAAAAAAAGCACTGACGGAAGACGGATACGGTACAATGAAAACACAAGTAGGTGATACCGCACGTATATTTATGGTCACAGGAGGGCCAAACTTATCGAGCAGCTTTCATGCAATTGGCAATGTTTGGACCAAAGCGTGGCGCGAAGGTGCCATTGCCAGCGAACCGGAAGAGTACGTTCAAACGTGCCACGTAGCACCGGGCAGCTGCGGTATTTTTGAGATGGACTTTCCCGTGCCCGAAAAAAGCTTTCTCGTTGATCACGCACTTTCACGCTATAACCGAAAGGGAATGCTGGGCGTGATTGAGGTAGAAGGCGAAGAGCAGCCGCACATATTCAATCCACAAAATTAAATCCTCTTTTGCCGCATGGCCTGACAGGTGGTGTGGCAACTAATACCAACTAAAAATCCTTTTCGGTATGGCTTCAATTACCAAAAACCTTTTCGTTTTTATAATCACTATAGCGTTTGTGATGGGATTATCCCTGCAGCCCGCTGAAGGTCAAAGCGTAAAAACCGTAACTATGAAAGGAACCGACGACTTGGATTTTTCAGTCACCGAAATTACAGCCGAACCGGGTCAGAAAGTTCGCATAAAGCTAAAAACGGTAAGCGATTTTCCAAAGGCTGCAATGGCACATAATTTTGTATTGCTTAAAGCAGGTGTTGATGCTACCGCTGTAGCTAAAGCATCAGCTCGGGCGGCTAATAATGAGTATATCGCTCCAGATATGACCAATAAAATGCTTGCATACAGCGGCATGGCGGGTGATGGAGAAACGGTGGAAGTCGCTTTTACTGCACCCGAGAAACCGGGCAAATATGAATACATCTGCACCTTTCCAGGTCATTATGCAGGCGACATGAAAGGGATACTGATTGTCCGCTGATTACAGGACTTTAAGGCGGAACATAACAAAGGGCTATACAAAAATATGCATCTGATTTGAGGCGAATATTCGGATTATGGTAGATATATGCCAGTAGTTTGATACGAGTAAGTAGGTGCTAGTATCAGTTATAAAGGGTTAATTGTTTGATGTAAAGAATGTGGGCTGAAAATGAACCATCAACCATCCCCAGTGCTGATTGCCTTCGGCGTTTCGGCCCTGCAGATTCTCCAGTGAACTGCTGTTAAACAATGTGGAATAACCTACTTTGATATTTACATCATCCACAAATTTATAGGTAAGTGAAAAATCCAGCTCCGAACCCAGATAGCGATCGCTGGGGCTTGAATCATCAAAGATATTTCCGGCCAATGCAAAATAGTGATATGTAAGGTTGCTCGTCGTTTTTGGGGACCATTTATAGGTGGCACCGATATAGGCATCTTGCAATCCACCACCGCGGGTATCGGCCGGGAAATTCAGAAAGTAATCCATATTGCCGTAGAACTTGTGATTAGTAGCATACAAAGTATTGAATGCGTACTGATCCGGGTTGCTGTCATTGGCATCTCCGCCAGAAAGATAATCGTAGCCGCCGGTAAGACTTAGGGCGTTGAATTGGTAGGAGGCGTTCCCGGCAATCATGTAAGCATCAATATTTCTTCGGTTGAGGTCATCGCCAGACTGGTAGTAGGTGCTTCCGGTAAGCTTAATATTGTCTTTTTGATATTGCAGGTGGGTACCAAATGTATACCGGAAGTTTGTTGTATTAGGACGCACCTGAAAGCCGTCGCTCAGAAATATTGCCGAAGCATTAAGCGCTCCAAACTGCTTATTAGCCCAGAGGTAGCCCAGGAATTTGTAATTATTCAGGCTATATGTAGTACCAAAAACATTTTCGCCCTCTTGGTTGTAGGCACCACCGGCATCAAACCGGAAACCGGAATCCGTATTTTCATATTTAAAAAGTAATGCATCATGGCTTCGGCCCTGCTGCACCCAGTTTACGCTTCCTAGCAGCCGCTGATCATCATACACCAATTCTTGTCGTCCGAATTTAAAGAGTACCTGCTCTGTCAAGCTAAGGCTTGCCCAGGCCTCGTGAATATTCACATTGGCGTTATCCTGCAGCTGCTGCACTTCACCCCAAACCCGCACATCTTGTGCAGAGACCTTGATGGTATATTTGTCCTGCTCATAAAAAAGGTTCAGTCGGCTTCGTTGAGATACAAAAAAAGCGGGATCATTTTGCGGAGTATCCAGCAGGCGAAACCCATCGCGAAATTCCGCTCTCGGCCTTCATTTCCCCGCTTAAAGTAAGCTGCGCCTGCGCCGTAAGAGGAAAA
>NNSL01000474.1 GCA_003123965.1 Balneolaceae bacterium SMO_bin1 | reverse complement strand
GGAAAATTTGGCTGGATTATGGATCCCAACGGCGTGAAGATTGAACTTTGGGAGCCGAACGACGAGGTGTATGCCGAGATGGGAGATGAAGAATCGTTAAATAAAAGTAGCTGAATTATAGCAGAACCAATAGTGGCTCTGCTATATTCACGGGGATTAATTTTCCAGCAGCATTTGTGATACTGGCTGCTCGAGCAGGTAATTGTAGTAAAATTTATAGCGCTTATCCTGGTAATGCTGGTATTTACCCGGCAAGTTATACCAACCGTGTTTGCCGCCCATATAGGGAATAAACTCGAAATCTTTGCCCGCCGATTCCAGCGCGCTTACCAGCTGCAGGCTATTCTGCATATGCACGTTATCATCCATCGACCCGTGCACAATAAGTAGGTGTCCTTCATAGTCGTCGACATAGGTCATTACCGAGCTGCTTTTGTAACCTTCCTCGTTATCCTGCGGGCGATCCATGTAGCGTTCGGTATAGTGTGTATCGTACAGGTGCCAGTCGGTAACGCTGCCGCCCGCCAGCCCAAAGTCAAATAGGTCGGCTCCCTTGGTCAGGGCCAGGCTTGTTACATAACCGCCATAGCTAAAGCCGGTGATGCCAATGCGGTCGGCGTCAATGAACTCGTAATTGTCAATCAAGTACTGCATGGCCGTAGTGTAATCGGCGATTTCCCATCGGCCTAAATCGCGGTGCATATAGTTCATGCCCTCTTTGCCAAAGTGGCCCGATCCGCGGTGATCAATAGTGATTTGAATCAGCCCTTCGTTGCCCCACCATTGATTTAAGCCCAGGCCGCCCCAGCGATCCATCACACCGGTTGAGCCGGGCCCACCGTAAATGCTGATAAGCACGGGATACTTTTTACTTTCGTCGATATTCATGGGCCAGGTTACCGAAACCGGCAGATCAAATCCGTCTTCAGTTTTAACGCGGAGGAGTTCGGTGCTGGCTAAATTATAATTATCAAATTTCGAGCCTTTACTGTCACCGAGTAGTTTCATTTTTTCTCCATCGCCATTCATAAGGTGCATTTTGGGCGGCGTGGATACGTTGCTGTAGGTAGTTACAAAATAGGCTCCGTTGGGTGATACTGAAGTGTTGTGGCTGTATTCACCAAAGGTGAGCCGCTGCATGTTACTGCCGTCGAGGTTCACTTTGTAGAGATCGCTTCGGGCTGAATTTTCTTTGCGAGCAGAGAAATACAGTTCACCCTCATTTTGGCCGATGTGCTCAATATCGCTCACGGTCCATTCGCCTGAGGTAATTTGATTCACAAGGCTGCCCTGCATATCGTAGTGGTAGATGTGCATCCACCCGGTTTTATCGCTCATCATTAAAAATCCGGCATTATCCTCTAGAAAGGTGAGGCGGTCGCCGCTGTCTAAATCAATCCACGTTTCTTGTGTTTCGCTGTATATTTCGGTTTTAGAACCGTCTTGCAAATTTATTTCATGAATAATGAGGCTATCTTGATCCCGATTCATCCATTGGGTCCACAGCCGGTTGCCCTGGGGTGTCCAGTACGGCATGCCAAAATACTGGTCATCATTCTGGTTATAGTCGGCCCAGGCAATGCTGTTATTAGCGAGGTTTGCTACGCCAATTTTAACTTTGGGATTCTCGAAGCCGGCTTTGGGATAGCGCTGCTCGATAAGCGTGCCGTACGAATCTTCTACGCTATGCAACGGAAAAATGCGCACAGGGCTGTCATCAAATCGCATGAAAGCAATTTTTTTGCTGTCGGGGCTCCACCAGAACGCTTTATGCTGCGTGCTACGGCCCAGAATTTCTTCCATATACACCCACGACGACCAGCCATTGTAAATTACGTCGCTGCCGTCATTGGTGATGCGTTCTTCATTGCCGGTTTCAATATCAATCACGTACAGGTCATGGGCGCGCGTAAATGCCACTTTGCTTTTGTCTGGTGATAGTGTGGGATTTTTTTCATCTGCTTCCGTTTTGGTAAGCTGTTGGTCAGAGTCGCCATTCGTGTAATAGATATCACCGTTGCGAACGGCCACACGGCTGGCAGTTTGTTGCGAACGAGAATACGATTCTTCTTCACCTGTTTCTGCATTTACTTGAACATAGGTGTATTCGCCATTTTCGGGCTTAGCCATCACAAATGTTGTACCATCGGTCCAGGTAAGTATCCGTGGCATTGGGTTCACAATTTCGCCAAAATCCCGATTTAAAATCTGTTCTTTTGTAAGCTCTTGGGTTTGTGCCAGTGTTGGGGAAAATACGGAGAGGGCAAGCAGCAGCATTCCCATCAGCCGCAGAGAATATTTCGTTTTCATAAAAATGTATATGGAGTTTAGAATTGTGGTAGGCAAAAAGCCTATTGAAGCTAACAGATAATTACTTGTAACTCAACCTTGGTACACACTTTTTTACTGGGCAGGAGCTTCAGGTGGCGGCGCTGTATCGCATATACATGTGAATTTTAGGAGTCCGCGAAATAATAACATATGCAGTGCAGTTATGATACCAAAGACACCCGCCGGGTGTTTGAATATCAAAAAAGCCGGAGGCCCCATGAAAAAACTCGTTGCTCTGTTATCAATACTACTTTTTACATCCTGCCAAATTGAATCAACTGGTCCTACCGGTCCCGAGGGTCCTCCAGGCCCGCCCGGACCTGTCGGCCAGGGGTTTGAAGTAGAAGCTGATTTTACGCCTTCAAACGGGTACTCTCAAATATTTGGGTTCCCCAGCAATATAGAAGTGCTAAGCACTGATATTGTAGTTGTGTATTGGTTATATGAAGTGGACGGGGATACCGGTAACGATGTGTGGCAACAGCTGCCGGCAACCATTTACTTTCAGGATGGCCAATTCCAATATGCCTTCGATCACACAGTAGCTGATGTGCAGTTATTCCTACAGGGCAATATCGATTTAAATTCGCTTGGCCCCGGTTTTACGCAAGACCAAATATTTCGCGTTGCCGTACTGCCGGTCGATTACGTGCAGGGAAATGACGTTGACCTAAGCGATATCGATGAAGTGATGAATGCCGTTGGCAAGGGTAACTTTGATCGCTTACAGCTTTAAGTTATAAACGGAATTAGTCCACTTAGGTATCATAATTTAGAATAGAGCCCAGCCACTTTTCGACTTCTTCTACAGTCATATTTTTGCGCTGGGCATAATCCTTAACCTGATCTTTGGAAATGTTGCCAACGTTGAAATAATCCGATTCAGGGTGCGCAAAATAGAGGCCGCTAACGGAAGCTGCCGGGGTCATTGCCAGGTTCTCGGTGAGCTCAATTCCCGTTGATTCCGGAACATTCAGCAATTTAAACAAAATTGGTTTCTCTGTATGATCAGGCTGTGCGGGGTAGCCGGGTGCGGGACGTATACCGGTATACTTTTCGCGAATCAGATCATTATTATTGAAATCTTCATTTGGCGCATAGCCCCAGTACTGCTTGCGAATTTTTTCGTGCATCAGCTCGGCCAGCGCTTCAGCAAGGCGGTCGGCCAGTGATTTGGTGAGGATGGCGTTATAGTCGTCATGATCATCCTCAAACTTTTTCACCAGCTCTGGCACGCCAATTCCGGCTGTAACGGCAAAGCCGCCGACATAATCATCAATGCCGGTTTCTTTAGGAGCCACAAAATCGCTGAGGGCTTTGTTCGGCTGTCCCCGCCGCTTTTCGGATTGCTGACGCAGAGCATGAAATCTGGTGAGCATATCATCGCGATTTTCGTCTGCATAAACTTCAATATCATCACCTACTGCATTGGCAGGATAAAGCCCAATAACCGCATTGGCTTTGATCAATTTTTTCTTGATGATATGGTCGAGCAGCTCGTTTGCATCATCGTAGAGTTTGCGCGCCTCTTCGCCATATTTATCGTCTTCCAGCACATCAGGAAATTTGCCTTTCATTTGCCAGGCTATGAAGAAAGGCCCCCAATCAATGTAATTGCGAATCTCTTGCAGCGGGTAATCCTCAAAAACCTGCCGGCCTAAATTATTGGGCTTTTTGATGTCGGTTGATTCCCAGTCGATCTTCGTCTTTGTTTTTACGTGCTTCTTCAAGCGAGAGGTAATTCTTACGCCGTGAGCGACTTTCATGCTGGTCGCGGAGTTTCAGGTACTCTTGCTTCTTCTCTTTAACAAAATCATCGCGCAGCGTTTTTGATACGAGATTGCCCGTTACCGATACGCTTCGGGAGGCATCCAGCACGTGTATTACTGGTTCGTCATAGTTAGGCTCAATTTTAACCGCCGTGTGCATGCGAGAGGTGGTAGCCCCGCCAATCATCAGTGGCTGCTTGAAATCCTCGCGCTTCAGCTCCTTCGCCACATGTACCATTTCATCGAGTGAGGGGGTAATGAGACCGCTCAACCCGATAATATCTACATTGTTTTTACGGGCTTCTTCAAGAATTTTTTCGGCCGGTACCATCACGCCAAGATCAATAACATCGAAATTATTGCAGCGCAGCACCACGGCTACAATATTTTTACCAATATCGTGGACGTCGCCTTTCACCGTTGCCAGCAGCACCTTGGCTTTTGGTTCGCTGTTTTGATTCTTCTCTTTTTCCTCTTCGATAAATGGAATCAGGTGTGCGACGCCTTTTTTCATCACACGTGCGCTTTTAACCACCTGCGGCAAAAACATCTTGCCATCGCCAAACAAGTCGCCCACTACGTCCATGCCGTTCATCATGGGGCCTTCAATAACCTCAATCGGCTGATCGTATTTTTGGCGGGCTTCTTCCACATCATCAACAATGTGTTCTACGATACCTTTTACAAGGGCATGCTTAATTCGTTCTTCAACCGGTTGATTGCGCCATTCCTGCGTTTTTTCTTCTTAACGGAATCATCCTGTTTAATTTCCTCGGCGTAATCCACCAGGCGTTCGGTGGCATCGTCGCGGCGATTCAAGAGCACATCTTCCACGAGCTCCAGCAGTTCTTCGGGGATCTCCTCGTACACTTCAAGCTGACCCGCATTAACAATAGCCATATCTAATCCCGCTTCGATGGCATGATAAAGGAAGGCCGAGTGCATGGCTTCACGCACTATATTGTTTCCGCGGAAAGAGAACGACACATTGCTGAGTCCGCCGCTCACTTTAGCCCGCGGTAGATTTTCCTTGATCCATTTGGTGGCCCGAAAGAAATCAACAGCGTAATTGTTGTGCTCTTCAATCCCGGTGGCCACCGTCAGGATATTGGGGTCTAAGATAATATCCTCCGGCTTGAACCCGACTTCATTTTTAAGAATGCGATAAGCACGTTCGCAAATTTCAATACGCCGTTCGTAACTGTCGGCCTGTCCCTTCTCGTCAAAGGCCATTACAATAACAGCCGCACCAAAATCCAAAATTTCTTTAGCTGTTCTTTAAAGGCTTCTTCGCCTTCTTTTAGACTGATGGAATTGACCACACATTTGCCCTGCATGGTTTTGAGGCCGGCTTTGAGCACCGACCATTTGGAAGAGTCGATCATAATGGGCACGCGCGAAATATCAGGCTCGGCGGCCAGCAGCTGCAGAAAATCGCTCATCACTTCGGCCGAATCGAGCATGCCTTCATCCATGTTCACATCAACAATTTGGGCGCCGTTCTCTACCTGCTGGCGACCCACCGAAAGGGCTTCTTCGTACTCTTCATTGGTAATAAGTCGCCGAAATTTACGCGATCCCATCACATTGGTCCGTTCGCCGATATTTACGAAATTCGTTTCGGGGCGAACAACCAGCGGCTCCAGACCACTGAGGCGGAGATAGGGCTCGGGATCCGGAATTTTGCGCGGTGATTGGTTTTTAGCCGCTTCTGCAATCGCTTTGATATGGGTTGGGGTAGTACCACAGCAACCGCCGACAATGTTTACAAATCCAGCCTCAGCGTATTCTTCAAACTGCTCGGCCATAAATTGGGGCGTTTCGTTGTATTCGCCCATTTCATCCGGCAACCCGGCATTCGGGTATAAACTGGTAAAGCAGGTGGCGTGATTGGAAAGCTCCTCGATATAGGGACGCATTTGCTTGGAGCCAAGCGAGCAGTTCAAACCTATACTGATTAAATTTTTGGTATGGGAAAGCGAAATCCAGAACGCTTCGGTGGTCTGGCCCGAAAGCGTGCGGCCGCTTTGGTCCACAATAGTGCCTGAGATCATTACCGGTAATTCCTGCCCGGTTTCTTCAGCGTGTTTATGTATTGCATACACTGCGGCTTTGGCGTTCAGTGTATCAAAGATGGTTTCTACCAGCAGCATGTCTACACCACCGTCGGCCAGGCCGCGAATTTGTTCTGCGTAGGCTTCTTTGAGCTGGTCAAAGGTAATGGCACGATACCCGGGATCTTCCACATCGGGCGAAAGGGAAAGTGTTTTGTTGGTTGGGCCAATAGCGCCCGCTACCAAACGGGGTTTGTCAGGATTTTGCTCGGTATAATGATCGGCCACTTCACGAGCATTTCCGGCAGCAGTTTTGTTTAGTTCGTACGCCAGGTCCTGCATGCCGTAATCATCCTGCGAAATGGAGGTGGCGTTAAAGGTGTTTGTTTCTATGATGTCGGCGCCGGCATCGAGAAAGGAAGCGTGTATTTCTTTGATGATATCGGGCTGAGTAAGGGTTAATAGGTCATTATTGCCCTTTAGATCTTGGTTCCAGTCTTGGAATCGTTTGCCGCGATAGTCGCCTTCGTTAAGGTCGTAATCTTGAATCATGGTGCCCATTGCGCCGTCGAGCACAAGAATACGCTCGCGCAATAAGCTTTGAATATCGTTGTATGTCATTTGGTAATCGATTGTTAGGTACTTGAGAAATCACAAAAATTTTTCAACTAAGTTGCTCAGTGATTACCTTTAGCTAATGTTATAGCAACGATTGAAAAATTTCAGGAGCGTAAAGTTACAATAAAAAGAACACAAAATGAAAGTTATAGAGCATTACCACAAAGCGGATGAACCATTGATATCGTTTGAGATTATTCCACCTAAACGTGGTGGATCCGTGCAGGAAGTTTTCGAATCATTGGATCAGGTTATGCAGTATGATCCTCCCTTTATCGACGTTACCTATCACGCGGCTGAATCGTATTACGAAGAGAAGGACGACGGCACCATAAAGCGGCATATTAAGCGTAAACGGCCGGGTACCATTGGTTTGTGTGCTGCTATAAAGCATAAATATGGCGTAGATCCGGTTCCGCACCTTATTTGTGAAGGTTTTACAAAAGAAGAGACCGAAGACGCCCTGATTGAGCTTAACTATCTGGATATTGATAATGTGCTCACTATTCGCGGTGATTCGCCCGACGATACGGTGAACCGGTTCAAGAATGGAACCTATAACGATTACGCCATTGATTTGGTGAAGCAGGTAAACAATATGAACCGCGGGCAATACCTTGAGAATATCAGCAATGCGCACAAAACCGACTTTTGCGTTGGTGTTGCCGGGTATCCTGAGAAGCATTTTGAGGCCCCCAACCTTGATTATGATATCTCGCGTCTAAAGGAGAAGGTGGAGGCAGGAGGCGATTACATTGTTACCCAAATGTTCTTCGATAACGAGGCTTTCTTTAACTTTGAAGACAAGTGCCGAAAGGCGGGCATCGACGTTCCAATTATTCCGGGACTAAAAGTGCTGACACGCGGCCGTCATTTGCGTTTTTTGCCTAAGTATTTTCATCTGAACATACCCGAGGAGCTCTCAGAGCAAGTGCAGTCCGATCCTTCTAATGCACGGCAAATTGGCATTGAGTGGAGCGCAAAGCAATGTGCTGAACTGCTGGATCATGGCGTGCAGGGGCTTCATTTCTACATTATGGGAGACCCCAGCCCGGCCCTGGAAGTAATTGACAAACTGCCGGTAGCCAAGAAAAAAGGCATCACCGTTTAGTCTGCTCACCAAAAGCTTCGCTACAAGGCATTACGCTTTTCTTCAGCCCATAGATTGAAAAATATTCATGTACAATTGGGTTTGATTGGGTATATTTTAGGTAACTTGTATTTAGTTGCGTGATATACGTTTGGCGAAACTCTTTGTATGGTTGATATAACTTTAAAACGGATTTTGGCAGTGCCAATACTGTGCATGGCTGCATGTTTGTGGTCGGTGGGCTCCCAAGCGTTTGCTCAAGCCAGCAATGCCGATAAAGAGCAAGTCACTTCAGACAGTGTTGTGGTCAATTCACTCGTAGGGCAGGCAGAAGAATTTTCATCACTTGGAGAACTGAACCAATCCCGTGAAATGCTTCAGCGAGCGCGAAAAAAAGCTGAAGCAGCCGGCCTGCAAGAGCAGTTACTTGAGATAGAACTGTACTTGGCAGACAATTACTTAAACAGTGATCAGCCGGATTCCGCCCAAGTTTTACTTTCTGATTTAGCTGATAAAGCGACCACGGCCAAGCATAAATCCCGCATATTTAACTTACTTGGTGTTGCCAGCCGCTACCGGGCGCAGTACGATGAAGCCTTGTTGTATCACCAAAAAGCTCGCTCATTGGTCGATTCACTGCAAAGCCCTGAAATACACGCCAAAATAAATTTGAATACTGCAGCGATCCACGAAGCGAAGGGCGATTTTGGTTCAGCTTTTAAATACTACCTTTCGGGCATAAAAGCCGCAGAATCGCTGGGTGATCGCTCTATGGTGGCAACAGCCATGAATAACATTGGTATGGCATATAACGATTATGGTCAGCCGGAAGAAGCGCGATACTATCTGCAACGGGCGATTGACGCACACCGTGAGCAGGGCAACAAGCTGGGATTGTTGCGGGCTACGAATAATCTGGCCATCACGAATTATAAAGTTGAAAATTATGATGAAGCCATCGCGCTGTATAATCAAGCCCTGAATTTACATGAAGAGGTGCGGACCGAGACACCGCCATTCCGAATTCTCTACAATTTGGGACAAACTTTCAAAGACAAGGGCAACTACAGCCAGGCTAAGCAATATTATAGTGAATCGCTTGAGTATTGCCGGCAGGCGGGTATTCCCCAAGGCCTGATTTATAATTATGGCGGACTGGCCAATGTAGCCGAGCTGGAAAATGATTTTGTAACCGCCCGAGATTATTACAACCGGGCGCTACAAATTTCTCGTGAAATAAGAAGCAGCTCCCTGGAAATGGACGTGCTGAACAGCTTATATCTATTGGAAAAAGGACGTAATAATTACGGTGCAGCTCTGAACTTCTATGAGCAATTTGTATCCATTAATGACAGCCTTGGCCAAATTGCGCAAGAACAAGCACTGGCTGAAACTGAAGCACAGCTTGGGCTTAGACAACAAAAACAGATAAATACTCTGCTGGAAGAAGAGCAGCAGCTGCAGCAGGCACGCATAAGCATGCAAAATTGGCTTCTTTTCTTAGGAGTAGGGGTTATCGGAGTGATTTCGGTTTGCCTGTTTCTTATTTATAGGTCGAATACGGATAAAAAGAAAGTAAACACCAAATTACAGCAACAGCGCCGGGAGCTTGAAATGCTGAACCGTGAGAAGGATAAGATGATGGCTGTGATTTCACACGATTTGCGATCGCCGCTGGCGGGCATGCATGCAATTATATATCTACTGCAAAACCAAGATCTTGAAGAAGATAAGGCCCAAGAACTGACCGCTCAGCTTGATTCGTATCTGAGGCGTCATATCAACCTGCTGGATAATTTGTTGGCTTGGGCGCAAGCACAAATAAATGGCATTGAACTGGAGTTAGAAACAGTGAATAGTCATAATGTGGTTGATGAAGTGCTCGAAAATGTTGCGGCACAGGCACAGCAAAAAAATATTGGGCTGGCAAACAATACCGAATCTGATTTGGAGGTAGTTGCAGACTATAACGCGCTGAAGTTAATTTTGCGGAATTTGGTAAATAACGCGCTGAAATATTCTCATGAAGGCGATAAAGTTACGGTCAGTAGCCAATTAGATGAGGATGAAGTGTTATTTGAAGTGAAGGACACCGGTATTGGAATCCCTGAAGATATACAGCAGAAGCTATTTAAACAGGTTGATTCTCGCACGGGCACAAACAATGAAAAAGGCAGCGGCCTTGGGCTGCAACTGTGTAAAGAGTTTGTTGAAAAGCAGGGCGGCCGTATATTTGTTGAAAGCACCGAAGGGGTGGGTACATCCATGAACTTTACGCTGCCCAAAGCATAGACCCGGCGCTGCCAAGGTGAACGCTATTCCCGGTAAACGCATTAGTGCCGTATCCTTAATTAACTTATCTCAATTTATGAGCCGTTGTTTACTAGTTACGTTTATGGGAATAATCACCCTTGCGGGTTGTTCTTCAACCCCCGATGCTCAATCGGTTATTAACCGTGCTATTGAAAATCACGGGGGGCAGGCGTATGAGAACAGTCGAGTCAGTTTCGAATTCCGCGACATCGAGTATACAGCCACCCATCAGAACGGCCAATATACCTACACCGATTTTTTCCGGATTCACTTGGGGGTATTCGCGACAGTTTAACCAACCAAGGATTTTACCGCACCATTAATGGTGAGCCCGCAAATTTATCGTTCGAGGAAGATTCCATGTACAGCAACTCAGTTAATTCGGTGATTTATTTTGCCCTGCTGCCACATAAGCTTAACGATCCTGCCGTAAACAAAGCTTATCTCGAACAGACGACAATCAACGGCAGGCCGTATCATGAAATTGAAGTGACTTTTGATCAGCAAGGCGGCGGCGATGACTATCAGGATCGCTACATCTATTGGATCCATGCCGAAGACTATACTATGGAATATCTGGCGTATCGCTTTCAGGTGGATGGTGGCGGCACACGGTTTCGGGAGTCGAAAAATGTGCGCATGATAAATGGCATACGCTTTGCGGATTACAATAATTTTGGCAGCCCCGAGATGGAGCATCCCCTGGAGAATTATGAAACGTATTTTCAGCAGGATACACTTAGCAAAGTATCAGAAATTAACCTGGAGAATGTGCAGGTTGAAATACTGCAGGAATAACCTTCAATCTAAAATAGATGCCCGGCATGAGTGGTAATCTTGGTAAATGGCTAATTGGACTAGGGTTGCTAATTTTGCTGATTGGCGGCATTGTATGGCTGTTCGGAGATCGACTTGGGTGGCTGGGTAATCTACCGGGTGATATTAGTGCGGAGGGCGACAATTTTAGTTTTTACTTTCCCATTACCACCATGATTGTTGTGAGCATAATTCTAAGCCTTTTGTTTACTTTATTGGCCCGAATTTTTGGTGAGTAACCTATTGGGGCGGGAAAATAACCGGTTGCACATACTTATTGTCATGCTCCGGGAGCCCTGAGGGATTCGCTCGGTGGAATATTAATTGGCCACGTTCATCATGGGGTGCTTCAAAGGTTAGAGTAGCAGTAAATGGTACAAAATCTTCGGTCATCCATGGCTCTTGCGCCGTGGCGTAGGTTTCAGCCAGGGTGTTTCCCTCAGAATCAACCAGCTCAATTTGGAAATCGCCCTCAAAATACCATTGCCCACGCGCTTCTCCCTGCACGGTAAGTGGAGAAGTAATGTCCATATTGGGCAGCGGTTTTTTGATGTTTATGAGATCACTTGCCGCGGTTTGTTTCTTAACCGAATCCAGTGAAATACTTTCAAGAATGTTATGCACCTGCCGGCGGTCAATTTGGTTAAGCGTCCCCTCGCGTACAAAGCGATCACCAGCCAGAAAATCGCACCGGTCCAGAGGTATTTGCTTTCCTGTCTCTTCTTCATAACAGGTGAAATTGGTGTTGGTTGTCCGAATTTGAGCAAAAATGAATCCGTGTGGGTTCCAGTGTTCCGGTGGTTGGGCGGGTACTAAAAAATAAGCCCACGCCGAATCACTTTTGAGTTGCAGTATTCTGGATTCTTCGGTGTTGATGGGAAACTGTAAATCGGGCGTATTCCTTGCACTATCAAATGAGGCATATTGACTGGCGGGCAGTTCGGTGCCAATGCCGTGTGGCCAAATAGCCACGTAGGAGTGCTGAGCCTTAGCATGAACATGCATTGGCACGTCCTTTCCGGCCCCAGTACCGCGGTTAAAAAGATTGATGGCAAAGGAGCCCATGGCGGGCTTAAGATTTTGTTCTTCTATTACAATCCACTCCTTGGGCATGCGAAGTGATATATTATAACGTGCGTTTTTATAGGCTTCCGACAGTGCTTGGGTTGAATCGGTTTGCGTACCTGTTGTATCAGCCGAATCCGGTTGCCGGTCGGTGCATGCCATAAACGCAAACAATGAACCAATACAAAAAGTAATAATAAATAGAGATCGCATACGTGAGTTTATTGCAGGTGATTTTTGGTTATGCATAGCTGAATATGGGACAAATGTTTCAATCAGTTTTGCTTGAAATCACCAATTTTATTCACAACTACTGTGTTTAGTGGTTATAGAGCGTATTATTAATACTACGGTATGATGAGCGCTATGGTTAATATGTTTTTGATTATTGCATATTTTACAAATGCATCATAAGAAGTAATGCACACTAGTATCAATGGATACACACCAGTTTTTACTTAATAATGGATACAATACAGACGATCCCGATTTTGGGCGCATTGCTCAACGTGCGCATAATCTAATCAACAATGACGGGGTTAAGCCGCGGAAAGCACTAAAATTGATCAAAAATGAGCTGGGTGAGCCGAATAAAAAACTCGAGCTTGCAGACCAACCCAAGCCCATTACTATATACGGAGAGGTTGGTACCGATATCGATCAAACAGCCTATGATCAGCTCGATAAAGCATGTCGCCTGCCCGTAGCTATTGCCGGCTCACTGCTGCCCGATGCCATCCGGGGTACGCGCTGCCGGTGGGCGGCGTTTGTGCCCTCGAAAATGCGGTATCGCCTGCATTTGTTGGCTTTGATATTGCCTGCCGCATGAAAATGAGCATTCTGGATATTTCGGTAGATGACTTTGAAAAACGTCGGGAAACCCTGGCCGCTGATCTTGATGAGGTGACCAGTTTTGGGCTGGGGGCAAACTTTGGCTTTAATGAGCGTAAGCACCCGGTAATGGACGATCCGCGCTGGTCGGAGATCAAGCGGGCTCGACAGCTTAAAGAAAAGGCTGACCGGCAGCTTGGCAGTTCGGGCAGTGGAAATCACTTTGCCGATTTGATGACCGGAACCGTAAATCAAGAAAAGTCTTGGCTGCCACTTGAAAAGGGCGATCGCTTTGTGGCGCTGGTTACGCACTCCGGCAGTCGCGGCACAGGACACCAGCTGGCAACGCACTACAAAAACGTAGCCGAGGAGTACACACAGCGCATTAGCCGTGATATCTCAAAAAGTTACGCCTGGCTCAGCTTAGATACCGAAGCCGGCCAAGAGTACTGGCAAGCTATGCAGTTGATGGGCGAATATGCCAGTGCCAACCATGAGCTCATTCATAAACACTTCGCCGAAACGTGCCGGACTCCAACTGGTGGATTCGTATGAAAATCACCACAACTTTGCGTGGGAGAAAGAGGTAAACGGCAAAAAATGGATTATTCATCGTAAGGGCGCAACACCCGCGGAGGAAGGCGTGGTAGGCATTATTCCAGGTTCTATGGGTACTAATTCATACTTGGTTGAAGGTAAAGCCGGTAAAGAAAGCCTTTGGAGCTCCGCCCACGGAGCCGGACGAACGTCCTCTCGTACGCAGGCTAAAAAAGACCATAACGAACAAGCCTATCAACAATATATTCGTGAGAAGGATATTCTTACTATTCGGGTTGCGAAAGATGAGACCTACCAGTGCTACAAAGACATTGAGCATGTAATGGACTTGCAAGAAGATGAACTGGTTGAAACCGTTGCAACTATGGAGCCGCGCGTAGTGGTGATGGGCGGTGGCCGCCGGAGTGATGATGGGGATTAACTGCAGTTTTGGTAGAATGAAAGCAGAGTAGAAAAAACAAGAATTCTAACTTTGCTCAACTCCACAGAGTATAATAAGGGGGGGGTAGTTCAATTAAATCAGCGGGCATAGGGGCGCAAGAGCTCATACCAAAGCTTTAATAAGTCGAGTCCCAGATGCAGCGTGGTTGCTTTAATTCTCTGGGTACCACTTAAATGCTTGTTAATTGTGCGGCAACGATCGTAAGTGGTTCGTAAACGCATTTTTAGACGGTTCTTCATTGGACGTTCGTACTTCCGGTAAAGATAGACAATATCGGTAAGCATGCTGATTTCATCCGATTCTTTCAGCAGTCGAATAGCATATTCTACCTCCTGCCCGCGTTTAAGGCTTTCATCGAATGATCCCGTCCGTTCGGCCAGCGCTTTAGACATAATCACGCTGTTCAGGTGAAAAGGCGTTTTAGGTTCGAAAAAGAATCGGTTGGCCAATTCATTGGAGCAATCGGTATCTGTTATTATGCGTTCTTCTTTGGGTTTTCCATAAAGATCTGCGACTGCAAATCCACCAATCACCAGTTCCGTTCCTGATTTTAGAATAGCCTCGTATCGCTGCTGCAGGCTCCGTTTGGGAAGCAGGTCGTCGGCATCGGCAAAGATGATATACGCACCTTTTGCAAGTTTGTTTTCTAAAACATAGTTAATGCTCGCGGCTTTTCCCCGGTGATGGCGAATGTGATAGTGAATTTTAAGGGTACCTTGCTGCTGAAGCCTTTTTACTACAGCAGATGTATTATCGGTCGAACCATCGTCAATAATAATCAGCTCAATATCATCGAACGTATTTTGCGCTATACTTTCCACCAGCTGCGTCAAAAAACGCCCCATATTGTAGGTGGGTATGATTATTGAGATGGAAACCGCCAACGCCCGTTGATGTATTTTAGTTAATCGCTGCTAAAATACAAGCAATCGGGGTTTTTAAAAATGAGAAAGTGCCGTAAACGGCTGCAGGCTAAAGTTTTAAAATGCTATTTCAAAGTCTTTCCCATTTTATGGTCTCGAAAACCAAGTGGCTACTTCGCCTGCACTTCGGGTATTCAAAATGCGCCCCGGTTCAAACTTTCCTTTTCGGGCAATTTGCACCCCGAATTTAATGTGGTCGATGCCGTCTGTGCTGTGGGCATCCGGGCAAATAGCTGACATCAACCCAACCTCTTTCGCCTTATTTCCATGGCGCCAGTCCAGATCCAGCCGGTGTGGATTTGCGTTAATTTCGATAGCCGTATTGTGCTCGGCGGCCAACTCAATCAGCTCATTCATATCAAGATCGCTGCCATCGCGCTTAAGCAGCAGCCGGCCAGTGGGGTGACCTACAATGCGCGTGGCGGGATGTTTAATAGCGTTACGGAACCGCTCCATCATTTTTTCGCGCGTCATGTCCATGCCCTGGTGCACGCTTGCGATAACGAAGTCAAATTGCTCCAGAAGCTCATCGTCGTAATCAAGGCTGCCATCGCCCAAAATGTCGGATTCAATTCCTTTAAAGATGCGGAAGTTCTGTTCGCTGAATTGCTCATTTAACTGATCTATCTCTTCCCACTGTTTTTTGATTTCATCGGGCGAAAGTCCGCCGGCATAAGCCGCGGTTTGGGAGTGGTCGGTGATGCCCAGATATTCGTATCCGCGATCGATACACGCCTGGGCCATTTTTTCGATTGAAAATTTGCCGTCGCTCCACGTGCTGTGCGCATGAATCACTCCGCGTATGTCATCGTTCGTGACCAAATCCATTTCCTCGTGATCCTCAAAGAAGTCGATTTCTCCGCGGTCTTCGCGCAGTTCCGGTATGATAAAATGCAGATCCAGCTTTTCATAAATATCTGTCTCTGAGGAATAGTCGATAGCTTTTTCGAAATCGGTGTTGCCTTCCTCGTCTAACTCGAATAAGCCATATTCATTCAGCGAAAGGCCGCGCTCGCGCGCCCGCTGCCGCAGCACCACATTGTGCTCCTTGCTGCCGGTAAAATACATGAGTGCCGCAGGGAACTGCTCGGGTTTTACGATGCGGAGATCAGCCTGGCGGCCTTCTTTGGTGCGAATGGAGCTTTTTGTATCACCGCGACCCAGCACTTCAACCGCCAGCTCGTGGGAGGTGAATGCGTCAAACAAAGGTTCAATGTGGTCTTCGTCCGCGGCAATTAGAATGTCAACGTCCCCAATGGTTTCTTTTGATCTGCGCAGCGAACCCGCTATTTCAATGGCTTCTACGCCGTCGCGCTCTTTCATATAATTGTAAATGGGGTCGGCAATAGCCATGGCTTCATCGAGGCGCGCCCGCTCGCCAAACTGCTCCAGCCACTCAATAGATTGAATAATTTTTTGTGCTGATTTTTCCCCGAGTCCGTCAAGCTCAGCTACGCGGCCGTCCTCGCAGGCTTGTTTGAGTTCAGGGATGGTAGAAATACCCAGTTCTTTGTGGATTTTAGCAATATTTTTGGGTCCGAGTCCGGAAATATCGAGCCACTGTACTACACCGTCGGGGATGCGCTTACGCAGTGATTCAAGCACTTCAATCTGGCCCGTTTCGGCATATTGTTTGATATCTTCGGCAATAGAATCGCCAATTCCCTTAATGTCGGTTAAATTATCATTCTCAATGTAAGCGTTGATATCTTCGTTCAGCGATTCGATAGTCTGTGCAGCGCGATCGAACGCAATGGCACGGAAGCGATTTTCACCAGCCAGCTGCATGAGCTGGTAAATTTCGCGCAGTCGTTTGGCTATTTCTTGATTTGTTACGGGCATAAATTGGGAAATTAAAAACAGTTAAAGTGCAAAATTGGCACCTAAAATATATTTCAATTTGAGGAATAAAAAACCATTTAGTACTATCAACCATTCAATCTAAGCCATCCATTTCTCATGAAAAAACTATACGCAGTTGGATTTCTATTTTTATTGATCGCATTTGGCTGTCAGACGGAATCTGAGCCCGAGGCCCCAAGGCAAGCAGTGAACCAAGTGCTTGATGATTGGCACGTTGCGGCCGCCCAAGCCGAATTTGATCGCTATTTTAACCACTTTGCCAGTGATACCGCCATTTTTATGGGCACCGATGCTACCGAGCGATGGACAACCACCGAGTTTAAAGATTTTGCAAAACCGTATTTTGATCGCGGCAATGCCTGGAACTTCACCCCGGTAGAACGCCACGTATATATTTCTGATGAGGGCAAAACAGCCTGGTTTGATGAAAAGCTGGATACGCCCAATCTGGGTCCGGCCCGCGGTACGGGCGTGCTGGTTCACCGCGATACAACATGGAAAATTGCTCACTATAATTTATCGATACCTATCCCAAATGCCATCGCCGATACCGTGGTGCAACAGGTTGAGCGCGCGCTAAATAATGCAACTTCAAATAACCAGGATTAGTACGTACAGAGTAAGAACCCTTTTGTATATTATTTTTCTCGTATTATTCACCACTCATTAATAATTCGCCATGATTCGATTTAAATACGCATATCTCTTACCACTTTTTTATTTGTTTTTATATCGACGAACCTGAACGCACAAACGGAAGTGCAGCCTCCCAACCAGTATTTGGGCTATGAGCTGGGCGATGAGTTTACGCCGCACTACAAGGTACTTGGTTATTTTAAGCACGTGGCTGAGGTGTCTCCAATGGTGACGTATGAACGGTATGGTGAAACGAACGAAGGACGCGAATTGGGCATCGTAAAGGTAACCACAGAAGAAAACCACGGGCAGCTGGAGCAAATTCGCACGGATAATCTCAAGCGAACCGGCTTGATGGAAGGAGAGGTGCAGGGTGCTAATATCCCGATCGTCTGGCTCAGCTATAATGTACACGGCGATGAGTCCTCCAGCAGCGAGGCGGCCATGAAAACGCTCTACGAGCTGGTAAATCCCGAGCAGAGAGATACCAAGAGTTGGCTGCAAAATACAGTGGTGATTATGGACCCAATGCTCAACCCGGATGGTCGCGACCGTTACGTGCATTGGTACAAAGAAACGGTTGGAGCACAATATAACCCACAGCACGAGGCACGCGAGCACCGCCAGCCGTGGCCGGGTGGACGAACAAACCATTATTACTTTGACTTGAACCGCGACTGGGCCTGGCTCACTCAGAAAGAGAGCCGGCAGCGGGTAGCCGTGTACCAAGAGTGGATGCCGCAGATTCACGTGGATTTTCACGAGCAGAGTTATAATGCTCCCTACTATTTTGCACCGGCCGCCAAGCCGTTTCACCAAGCC